>NZ_JALPRH010000009.1:0-244835 GCF_030464795.1 Paraburkholderia sp. SECH2 | reverse complement strand
GTTGTCTTCGTCGCTTTCATACGCCCCAGAATAAAGACGGGCGCCGCCGGACAAGGGTTCGACACCCTGGCCTTTGATGCATCTGGCCAGGGGGCCAGCCGCGACTATCTTCCGCTCAGGCTGGAACCGCACCGATTTGCTGCAAGAGGGCCAACAGGTCAGGTTGCCCGCGCTCTTCGACAATTTTTCCGTTGGAAAATCGATAGAAGTTCACCGCCTGAACCTGGATCTTCTTTCCGCTTGCGGGCACGCCAAAGAAGGTGGCTTGGTGAGTACCGCGCATGATGAAACGTGCGGCAACCGTATCGTTTTCCGCGATCATTTCTTCGAGCGTCCATTGAATGTCGGGGAAACCAGCGCGCATCATGCCGAGGATTTCCATGTACCCGTGCGGTCCAATGAAAGGATCCGGGCTGATGGGGGCGTGGAAGATTGCATTGGCATCAACAAGCTCTTCGGCAAGCACTTCGTTGGCTGTATTGATGAATTCAACGAAACGGGACATCGACAGTTTGTTCGATTCAGCGGACATGATTTGAACCTTGTGAGTGAGTGTGGTCGCCCGCAACGGCGTCGTCTGCGTGCGCCGCCAAACGAGAGGCGGAGCAGGTTGCGGTAGGTCGCCTACGTGCCGGGTTCAGCCCGCTTACGACAACTGCAGCAAGTCTAGACTGCAAATCCACTGAGATAAATGCGTGATATCTTTGGACATTCACAACGGGATGTTTTGAATGGATCGCCTCGCGGGTATGAGCGTTTTCACGAAAGCAGTCGAATTGGGTTCGTTCTCGGCGGCTGGGGATGCGCTTCAGATGTCGCCACAACTGGTCGGAAAATACGTCCAGGCGCTGGAACAGAGTCTCGGCGTGCGTCTGCTGAACAGAACGACCCGTAGGCAAAGCCCGACAGATATCGGCCGGGCTTATTACGAACGCGCCAAGATCATCCTCGCGGAGGTCGAGGCGGCCGAGAGCCTGGTGGCCGAGACCCGCTCAGTGCCGACCGGCCGTCTGAAGGTAAATGCTCCAGTTAGCTTCGGCATACACACCTTGGCGCCAAAGTTGCCGGAGTACCTTAAGGCGTTTCCGCAGGTCGCAGTTGACGTGACTCTGTCGAATCGAGCCGTCGATCTGATTGACGAGGGTTATGACGCCGTGTTCAGGATTGGAGAACTGGGGGATAGCGGCCTGATTGCTAAGCCACTGGCTCCATACCGGTTAGTGCTCTGCGCCGCGCCGTCGTATCTTGCTGCAAACCCGCGCATAACAGTTCCCGCTGATCTCGAGCACCATGAGTGTCTTGGCTTTACGCATACTGAACTACGATCGGAGTGGACGTTTGATGGCCCTGACGGCCGCGTCGCTGTGCAAGTCTCGGGGCGCTTCATGGGAGACCATGGTGAGGTGCTGCTGGCGGCCGCCGTGGCGGGCGTCGGGGTCATGCTTCAACCCGTGGAACTGGTGAAGGGCGAACTCGATCGGGGCAGTCTGGTTGTCGTGCTTCCGGACTATCAGGCGCCTTCGCGGCCATTACATGTTCTATATGCGCGTGATCGCCGCGTGACGCCCAAGTTGAGGAGCTTTCTGGATTTTGCGCGGGAGCACTTCGGAGCTTAGCGAAGTGATAGTTCCTCGGGGTTGTCCAAATGCCATCGGCGCCACACCGCTGTCGAGCGGGCGCTGGTGGCAATGACCGCTTCCGGGAAAACTAAAGGTCTCGGATGGGTCGCGTTGTGCCGATCGCATAAGACAGTGTGCGGCCAGGAGGCGACGTTCGGTCGTCGCCACGTGCAGGCGTTCAGGCGTCGACTTCATCCCGGAAGCGGCCGTTCATGACATCGACCGTTCTTCATCGGCCGTGTCTGGCGACAATTACTTCTGCCGGCAGCGACAACTGATTTGCCGTTTACCCGCCACGGAACTGTTGAAGTTTGGTCCGTACACGTCCGCCCGCGCCCCGCGGGAAGCACATAAAGAGAAGCAGGCCAAATACTTGTCCTGCGCGTGACCGTGCGTTCTGCAGGTTCAATCAGCTCTCGCGCCTCCACGTACAGCCCCCCTTTCACGCGCATTCGGTATCAACGATGCGCGCGCATCAAAACCAAGAACCGTGCGATCTGAATGTGCCGCCCTTTTGTCCGATTTTCATCAGGTCGCGGCAAATAGCGTGAACTACACTGGTCTTCGCCATGCGCCTTTAAAGCGTGGCTGACTCACGAAATCCTCATCGCGCGAACCTTTGTGCATCTCTGCCGCACTTGTCCGCCAACACCAGGCGAAAACCGCGCGCCTGGTGAAAGCGTTTCGTCGTTTACTACTTCGGCCCGCACCTGGGCTATCCCGCCTCGCATCCGGAAACAGTCGGCCGCTCGTCGAACGTTCAGAGCGATACAGCTAGGTAGCACCGTGGCCATTTCCCATTCATTGCGTGGATTTGAATCAGGGATCAAGCGGCCAGTTGGGCCCTGCCCGTCGCGACGTCAAACGCCTGAGTCGCCAACAAGGAGATGATGATGAACACCCGCCATATGAGCATTTTGTCGGCAACCGTCGTTGCACTGCTATCGCTGAGTGGCGCCGTGCAGGCCGACGGCCAATGCTCGAACGCAACACTAAGAGGAGCATATGGATTTCTCGGTCACGGAGAAATTCTTGGCTTGCTGGACTCGAATAACGTGCTGCATCCGTTCGCCAGCGCGTCGATTCTCGATGACGTCGCCCTCGTGACTTTCGACGGCAAAGGCACGTTCACACGCACCGACTTCGGCAGTATTAATGGGGTGCCGAAAGGTGGCCAGACCACCTTCAATCCTTATCAGGGCGGCACCTACACGGTGAACGCCGATTGCACCGGCACCATGTCGGTGATCTATACGTCCGGCGGACCGGTGCCGGCCAACGTCGAGACCGACCTTAACATCGTGGCCACCGACGACGGAACGCAGGTCGAGTCGGTGGTCTATCGGGCGTTCGTCCCGTTCGCTCAGTCGGCGCCTAGCTATGACTGTGCGTCGAATTGCGTGCAGGGTGTGCAGGAAACCTTCGAAGGCAAGAAGGTGTCGGTGCATGGGTTGAGGTAGCCGGGTGACGGATGGTTCGATGCTGGCTGCCGGTGTGGCAATCGGCGGCCGTCTCGTCCCAAAAGTAAATGATGTGCGTCGTCGGTCGGCGCCAGAGATGCTCGTCGTCTCCCTTCTCGCGCTCGGCATCGTGTCGATCTGCTTCGGACTTTACAGCCTGATTCAGGCATTCGACGCTTTCGATCTTCCGACCCCGTTCAAAATCTGGTTCGCGCGCGCCCTCGTCGCGATGGCGGTCGGCGTGATCGCCCTGCATATCGGCGGAAAGCGCGCAGAGGCGCTCTAGGGCACGGTCATGGGACGCAGTGCGGCCGAATCGCGCGCCACGATTCGTAGAAGCTCGCCCGCTATCGGCTACGGTCGC
This sequence comes from Paraburkholderia sp. SECH2, assembly GCF_030464795.1. Lineage (NCBI taxonomy): Bacteria > Pseudomonadati > Pseudomonadota > Betaproteobacteria > Burkholderiales > Burkholderiaceae > Paraburkholderia > Paraburkholderia sp. SECH2. The sequence continues at coordinate 241,392 of NZ_JALPRH010000009.1, read as the reverse complement.
GGGTCAAGGGCGGGAATCTGGGCGCCGGGTGCATGCCAGACTTCGGGTTTGACCGGGTGGGCGTGCCGTGCGACAGGCGCGGTTGCGTGGTTGTGTCCGCCACGCCTGGATCGAAGTTGAACGGGTTATCTGTTGCGCCAGGGGACTCGTGTCAGGGCGGTGCATCAGATCGAGGGCATCATTGCTTTCGCGGCAAGCGTCATCATCCAAGGTGCAAGAGCGATGGCTTTTTCAGGGGCGGCGCGGACTTTGCATATCGATGTATTCAAAGCCGTTGCCAAAGGAAGATGCGTTCGACGGAGCTTTGGGCGCACGTACGACGGAACTGATGTCGCTTGACCTTGAAGATTTGTGGTGACGTCGACGCGGGTGTGTGTCGTGTGCCGAATCCGGAGAGCGGTCTTATGCAAAAGTGGAAGTTCGCACGGGACAGAGCAGGAGAGTTGTGTGCGCACGGTGCACTGCGGCTGGCCCGGTGGATTTCACGGGCGGTGCTTGACATAAAACCTGTCAACACGCAAACCGCCAAACGTGTGAAGCGAGGTCGCAACCGCGCGCATTGAAATTCTCTTGGCGTTTCCACACGGCCTGGGTCGAAAGTACGCATTCGTTGATGTCACAGCGGTCGTTCGCGATGGCTGCTGTCGAACGACCGCTGTACCGCAGAAAGCGGGCGTCCCAGCGTCGACATGCGAGCGGCGGCCTTGGCCGAACTACAGTCTCCCCATGGGAGTCGACGAATAGCCGTTGAGTCTTGAAAGTCGACCAGGAGGGCGCGTCGGGCGACGGCCCGCAATGGTGGCGAACTCAGCCAGACGCGTGCGGGCACGTCCTGATCCGCTGCACGAATAGCGCGAGTTCCCCGATGCGATGCTTCGCGAGGATCGTATGGGAGAAAAGGGCATTTGGAATGTCGATGCACGATTGCCCCTGACATGGGCTTGATCGCGCCGGCGGAAGCTTGAGGCACTTGCCGGGCGTGGTTGCGCAGCATCTCCCTGTCGAGCGGCTACTGCGTTTTGCTCACCTCGGTTGCGACACGCGTTGTATGCTTCTGAGCGGGGGGCGACCTCTGTTAAGATCATGACTTCTTCAAGCTTTGCCAGGTCCGCGTTGGAAAGTGGCTGACGGTATCGATGACGGTATCCCCGCAGAAGTAGTATTCGGATGCCCAGTGTCCGTGATGTTTGAACGATAGCGCACGTTGATTCTCCGATGCAGTCTGTCCAAAGCTGATAACTGCCGACTGGATTTTTCGGTATGGCTGACGGTATGGTCGCTACCCGACCGGGCGGAAAGGCCGTCTTCACAAGGGTCCCGGTCGACAATTGACGATCGAGTGGGAATAGAATTCCCGCCAGGAAACATCATTCGCTAATTGACTGACTATTAAAGCCCTGTTTTTTACAGGGCTTTATATTTTGTTCTGAGTACCATTTTTGGAATTTCCCCATGGAAATTAAAGTCAACTTTCTCGACAAGCTACGTCTTGAAGCCAAGTTCGATGACTTCACAGTCGTGGCCGACCAGCCTATCCGTTATAAGGGCGATGGCTCGGCGCCTGGTCCCTTCGATTATTTTCTGGCCTCATCGGCTTTGTGTGCGGCTTACTTTGTGAAGTTGTACTGCGTAACTCGCAATATTCCTACCGAAAATATCCGTCTGTCGCAGAACAATATTGTTGATCCGGAAAACCGGTATCAGCAGATTTTCAAGATTCAGGTTGAGTTGCCGGCGGACATCTCCGACAAAGACCGCCAGGGCATTTTGCGTTCTATCGACCGTTGTACGGTCAAAAAAGTGGTGCAAGCCGGACCTGAGTTTGTCATTGAAGAGGTAGAGAACCTGGATGCCGATGCACAGGCCTTGCTGACCTTGACTCCGGCTTCTGACGCCAGCACCTATATTGCGGGCAAGGATCTGCCGTTGGAGCAAACCATCGCCAATATGTCGGGCATTCTGGCAGGCTTGGGCATGAAGATTGAAATCGCTTCGTGGCGCAACATCGTTCCCAATGTGTGGTCGCTGCATATCCGCGATGCACACTCGCCGATGTGTTTTACCAACGGCAAGGGAGCGACCAAAGAGAGCGCGTTGGCGTCCGCGTTGGGAGAGTTTATCGAGCGCCTGAATTGCAACCATTTCTATGGCGGGGCGTTTTGGGGCGAAGACATCGCCAACGCGGAGTTTGTGCATTACCCGAACGAGCGGTGGTTCAAGCCCGGCCGTAAGGATGCGCTGCCGGCTGAGATTCTGGATGCGTACTGCCTGGAGATTTACAACCCGGATGGGGAGTTGCGTGGCTCGCATCTGATCGACACCAACTCCGGCAATGTGGAGCGCGGCATCTGTTCGCTGCCGTTCGTGCGGCAGTCGGACGGCGAAGTGGTGTACTTTCCGTCCAACCTGATCGAAAACCTGTACGTCAGCAATGGCATGAGTGCCGGTAATACGCTGGCCGAAGCGCAGGTGCAATGTCTGTCCGAAATTTTCGAGCGAGCGGTGAAGCGCGAAATTCTGGAAGGTGAAATTGCCTTGCCTGATGTGCCGCACGAAGTGCTGGCGAAATACCCTGGCATTCTGGCCGGGATTCAGGGATTGGAAGAGCAGGGCTTTCCGGTGCTGGTAAAGGATGCGTCGCTGGGTGGGACCTACCCGGTGATGTGCGTCACCTTGATGAACCCGCGCACAGGCGGTGTCTTTGCCTCGTTCGGCGCGCACCCAAGCTTCGAGGTGGCGCTGGAACGGAGTCTGACGGAATTGCTGCAGGGGCGTAGCTTTGAAGGCCTGAACGATTTACCTCAGCCCACCTTCGTCAGTAACGCCGTGACTGAACCCAATAACTTCGTTGAGCACTTCATTGATTCCAGCGGCATAGTGTCGTGGCGCTTTTTCAGCGCCAAAGCGGATTTCGAGTTTGTCGAGTGGGATTTTTCTGGTCAGGGTGCAAACTCCAACGCCGATGAAGCAGCAACCTTGTTCGGCATTCTCGAAGACATGGGCAAAGAATCTTACATGGCGGTGTATGACCAGCTGGGTGCTGTTGCCTGCCGGATTCTGGTGCCCGATTATTCGGAAGTTTACCCGGTAGAGGATTTGATCTGGGATAACACAAACAAGGCCCTGTTGTTCCGCGCCGATATTTTGAACGTGCATCGCCTGGACGATGCCGGCCTGGCAGCACTGCTTGAACGGTTGGAGAACAGCGAGCTGGACGAGCACGCCGATATCGCCACTTTGATCGGCATCGAATTTGACGAGAATACGGACTGGGGGCAGCTAACAGTTCTCGAGTTGAAGCTGCTGATTCATCTCGCCTTGCAACAATTTGAGGCGGCGCAAGAGCTGGTGGGCGCTTTCCTGCAGTACAACGACAACACGGTCGAGCGCGGATTGTTTTACCAGGCGCTGAATGTGGTGCTGGAGGTGCTGCTCGATGACGACCTGGAACTGGACGACTACGCGGTCAACTTCCGTCGGATGTTTGGCAACGCTCGGATGGACGCGGTAATGGGCTCAGTGGACGGCAGCGTGCGCTTCTATGGATTGACGCCGACGAGCATGAAACTGGAGGGTCTCGATAGGCACCACCGCCTGATCGACAGCTACAAAAAACTGCATAAGGCGCGGGCCAATGTGACGGCTACAGCCGGTTAGGGTTGCGAGGCGTGATTTAAGGTACTCCCGGGTCTCTTCGGGAGCGCCGGTTTTCCCTGTTTTTCCTTTAACAAAACATGGGGTTTATTGTCCGGTGCGATCTGCAGCGATCCGGGCAATGTCAGATACCGCCCCGGAAGAGATAACGGCTGAGCGAGGCATCACGGTCGATCAATCAACCGTGCATCGCCGGGCGCTTCGCAGTCCGTTGTTCGCGCTGCTACCCGATTCGATCCCATAGATTTTGCCGTCGAGCTAGTCGTAGTAACGCGCGAGGTCCTTGCAGCTTTTGAGGCCTGCGTCCCCTTCATAGCCCAGCGGCCCGAACGTCGCCGTTGCGAGCGCGTTGCTGTGCCGACAAACCGAAGGGTCAGGCAGAGCCTTGTGTCGCCACGGGTTGACGCAATGCATGCGAACGGGATACGACTACATGAAAGTAAGGATATCCCTACCGTTCTCTTACCCCGCATACCAAAGCAGAGTACGCGATACGCATATGGTTACTATGGATAAGCAAGCACGTTCATTAATCTCGCAGAGTCTGAACCCGAACACCACTTCCTAGATGGACGCAACATGGGCAACCTTATAAAAACGGTCAGGTTCAAGATCATTCTCGCTTTTGGCGTATGCGTGCTTCTCATGGTCGCGCTCGGATCGTTTGACGCGTGGGAGCTTTCCAGGCTCAATTCGAACATCGCCGACGGGTACGCTGAAAACACGGTTCCCATTGCAGACCTATCCGAAGTTCGCGCAGCCCAGCTTAATGTGCGTCTTCTGCTAAGGCGCATGCAGGTGGCCCACGATCCAGCGAAAACGACGGAATACGCTGCAGGCATTGCCCTGCAATTTGAACGACTCAACAAGTCGTGGAACCACTACTACCCAGCCAGTGTTTCCAGCGACAAAGAGCGTGAAATCGCAAAGCGCATCCAAAGCTCCTTGCCCGAGTTCACGGCGTTAAGCAAGGAAGCTGTGGCTGCCGGTAGCGCAGGCAATTTCGACCGAGCCGCTGTCGTAATCGACGAAATCCTCTCGGTAAGTAAGTCAATGAACGACGCGATAGACGAGGACGCCGCTCTCAATCTGGATCAGGCCAGACAGTCTGTCGAGGACAGTGATGCGACGTTCAGGGCAACCCTTCGGAATGCATTTGTCCTTCTCTGCGGCGGCATGCTGGTTGCTGTTGGCATGTCTGTATACCTGCTACGTTCGATCTCGAAGCCGCTCAACAAGGCCGTTGATCTGGCCAACCATATCACGAGCGGCAAGTTGGAAAATCACGTGGTGGTCGACTCAGGCGGCGAGTTTGGTCAGCTTCTCGAGGCACTGAAGAAAATGGACCAGCAACTGAGTCAGACGGTTCGCGGGATCAAGGTTTCCACCGAGTCGGTCGCAGTGGCATCGCGCGAAATTGCAAGCGGTAATACGGACCTCTCGGCCCGCACAGAGGAGCAGGCAGCGTCGCTTGAAGAGACCGCGGCAAGCATGACGCAGCTGAGCGAAACGGTAAAGCAGAACGCTGACAACGCCCGGCAGGCGAACGCACTGGCCACGAGTGCCACAGACATCGCCGATACGGGTAATGACTCGGTTCAGGCCATGGTCGGCACCATCGGCCAGATCAGCAGCAGCTCCAGCAAGATTTCCGAAATCACCGGTGTCATTGAAGGCATTGCGTTCCAGACGAACATTCTCGCGCTGAACGCGGCCGTCGAAGCCGCACGTGCTGGCGAACAGGGTCGGGGCTTTGCTGTGGTTGCCAGTGAGGTTCGCAGTCTGGCTCAACGGTCCGCCACTGCAGCAAAGGAAATCAAGGAACTGATCAGCTCGTCCGTGACAACGATTCAGGACGGCGCAAAGCAGGCAGCGGAAGTCAGTGCCACGATGGGGCAGGTCAAGCAGGCAATCAAGCAGGTCTCCGATATTGTCGGCGAAATCGCAGCAGCGTCCGAAGAGCAAAGCCGCGGCATCGAACAGGTGAATCAGGCCGTCGTCCAGATGGACGAGGTCACGCAACAGAACGCTGCGCTTGTTGAGCAGGCGGCCGCTGCAGCGCAGTCCCTCGAAGAGCAGGCAAAGACTCTTCAGGGCGCGGTGTTGGTGTTCAGATTTAGCGATCCGGCTTCCTCCCAATCGCAATTGATCGTCCCGGAAAGCAGGCCGCGCATTCCCGAGTCGCGGGTGTCGCGGCCCCGTGGGGCGCCGAAAGCAGCTGGGAAGTTGCCCGGTACAGTGACAGTTTCCGCCACGACCATGGCCACGTTAGCGTCCAGGGAAAATGAAACGTGGGAAGCGTTCTGATGAAAGCAAAGAATACGAGTGCCATTCGCAAACTCCTGAATAAATTCAGGATGCCTACCTTGCTCAACAGCAACAAGGTTTCGTTTCTCAACACGCTTCCGACCGGACTGAAGGAGCAAAGTGGCAGCCAACGATAGATTGCTCTGGCGAAGCGTGCCGCCTTCCCGCAAGTCCCGATTTAACGTGCCCGCCGGGTCGTTGGTGAAACTTCCCGAATTGTTGATCTTCAAAGGATCAATCTTACCCGGGACACGTACAGCGTACGTCTTCGTTGGTCTCATTGGTCTGATAGTCGCTTCGTCATGCAAAGCGGAGCTCGGTAGCGCACCCACATGGCAACCTGGCAATTCAAATTACACTAAAACGTTTTGCAAACACGCAAATACACCTGGCATGTCGTTCTCAGTCAATGAGACGGCTTTCACTACGGGAGCTGTCGCGAGAGAATATGTCGCACAAGCGGGAACCGTATTTGCGGTGGCGTGGAACGGCCCCCAGATGGCGCCACTCGACGTACTTCTTGGACCTTACTTTCCGAATTATCGGTTAGCACTTGCCACCGCACTGACAGGGGCAAACGCCGGTGTCGACTCCATGAGAGTTGAGCAGAGCGGTCTGATCATCGAGATCGATAACCATGGCGGTACATTTGCCGGCCGCGTGTATTTGCCGCAGGCGCTGCCAGCAGGGGTTCGGGACGACTCCATCAGATAGCAGATGGCGCGTCTGGCGTGAACCCGAGTTGACACGCCTCTGCACGTGCTTCGCCTGAGCGTTCCGTGCTTCGCCGGCCGAAAGTACTGGCCGGTTATCTTCAGATTCACCGACGATCGGATCGCTGGGTGGGCTGTGAAGCCGAATCCCAATAGACGTTGAAGCCCATCAATGAAGTGAGCGTTTCCGCTGCCCGTTCCATCATGTCGCCGACTTCGGTCATCGACGGCACGGGGGCGTCGTCGATTCGCTCGATATAAGGGGTAGTCAGTGCCGCAATGGCATGACCGTCCCGGCCGAACACAGGGTAGGCCAGATTCTTCACCCCCTTGACCTGCCGGCTGGACATACGTGCGTTGCCGTGTTTGCGGATCTGCGCGAGGTCTTTCGCCAGCTGTTGCGGGTCCATGGCCCGTTCGCCTTCCACCGGAACGTGCAGTTCGAACATCTCGACGCGCTGCGGTTCTTCCTGAAAGGCGAGCAGTACCTGTCCCGACGCGGTATCGGTGAGTCCTATCAACGTGCCGACCTTCAACGCAAAGCCCCAACGCTCCGGACTTTCGACGCCGGCGACGATCAGCACGCGTCCCTTCTGATACACGCACAGATGAAACGACTGGCAGGCATCTTTGGCGAGTTGTGTCATCAGCGGTAGCGCGCTCGATACTAGCGAGCGCACGGGCTGATGCCGGTGCGCCAGCTGGAAGAGCAGCAGCGATAGAACATACCGGTCGCCGATGGTGCACAGGTAGCCGCGCGTCTCCAGCGTTACGACCATCCGGAATATTTCGGCGGTGCTGCGGCCGAGGTCTTTTGCGAGTTCCGCAAGAGACAAACCCTCCGCGTGGTCCGCCAGCAGTTCGATGATGTCCAGACCTTTTTCCAGTGCAGGTGCCGAATAGCGCGGTGCGTTGGCGTTCAAGTTCCCTCCTGAAATCGCAGATGAAATGGCGCACATGATAACCAGACGGATTGTAGGGCGACTGAAGCTTGGACGAGCGTAAAACGACCCGTTCGACGGACGGGGAAAACACCTACTAAGTTTTCATCAATAAAACGTAGTTTCATATATACAATTTCATCAGGGGTACGGCGAGAGTGGTCAGCTGCGCTCAACTGCCGGCTACTGAATAACCCGGGAAGGAGGGCAGATGGCAGCCGTAGCATTCGAGCAGGTCAGGAAATCGTTTGGTGAACAGGAGGTGTTGAAGCAGATCGACCTGCAGGTTCCGGACGGGGAGTTTCTCGTACTGGTCGGGCCGAGCGGATGTGGCAAATCCACACTGCTGCGTGCGCTGGCGGGCCTCGAAAGCGTCAGCCACGGGCGCATCGTGATAGACGGCGAGGTCGTCAATACGCGGCCGCCGCGCGATCGCGATATCGCGATGGTTTTCCAGAACTACGCGCTCTATCCGCACATGACGGTGCTCGAAAATCTGACGTTCGCGCTCAAGCTGCGCAATCGCGATCCGCAGGAGATTGCCTCGCGGGCGCAGAAGGCAGCGACGATGCTGGGTCTGCAGGATCTGCTGAATCGTCATCCCCGCCATCTGTCGGGCGGTCAGCGGCAGCGGGTGGCGATGGGCCGCGCGATCGTGCGTGACCCGAAGGTGTTCCTGTTCGACGAGCCGCTCTCGAATCTCGATGCGAGGCTCCGCGTGCAGATGCGCGCGGAGATTAAGGCGCTGCACCAGCGCTTGCGTGCCACGACAGTCTATGTGACTCACGACCAGATCGAGGCGATGACGATGGCAGACCGCATCGTCGTGCTCAACGGTGGCGTGATCGAACAGATCGGTACACCGCTTGCGTTATATGACGATCCCGACAATCTTTTCGTAGCGGGATTCATCGGCTCGCCTGCAATTAACTTCTTCGCGGGTACCTACGAACGGCAGGAGGATGGTGCATGCGTGCGCATCGGCGAGCTTGCGTTGCCGGCGCCGCTCGTCAATGCCACGCATGGACAGAAGGTGACGTACGGCGTTCGTCCCGAGCATCTGAGCCTTGCCGGCGCAGACGGCATGCCGTTCGCGCTCGAAGTGGTCGAGCCCACCGGGGCAGCGACTGAATTGTTCGGCACGGTCACTGGCCAGGCCTGTTGCGTGATGCTGACCGGCCGTACCGATGTGCGTGCCGGCACGACCATCGCGCTGCTAGCGAACCCCGCCAAGGTACTGGTGTTCGACAGCAGCAGCGGGCGACGGCTGCGCTAAACAGGATGGCGAGCCAACCGCCGCGGGGCTCGCATTGCACAGTCGCCGCCGAAGTCGTGCGGCCCACGGCGGAATCCATAAAGGAGGAGACAATGATGCGTTATAAAACCATGGTCAGGCTCGCAGCTTCGGTATTTGCGCTCGCGGGTGTTGTCGCTTCGGGTCTCGCACATGCCGACGGTGAATACAAAGGCTACACGCTGCGGGTCAAGCTGATCGGCGGCGTGCAGTACGAGGCGCTCTACACGCGCATTCCGCTGTGGGAAAAACAGACGGGTGCGAAAGTCGAGATCGTCTCGCGCAAGAGCCATTTTGAGCTCGATCGCGAGCTGAAACAGGACATCGCATCGGGTCGCGTCGACTATTGCGTCTCGTCCAATCACACGAATTTCTCGGCACAGTACCCGATTTTCCGTGATCTGAAAGGCCTGTTTCCGGCCAGTTACCTGGCGGCGTTTTCGCCAAGTCTGCTCAAGCAGTCCGAAATCAAGGGACATCTGGTGCAGATTCCGCGCTCGGTCGACATCGAGGCGCTTTACTACAACAAGGCGGCCTACGCCGATCCGGCTAACCAGAGCGCCTATCACAAGCAGTTTGGCGAGCCGCTCGCGCCGCCGAAGAACTATGTTGAATTCACACAGCAAGCGAAGTTCTTCACCAAAGCGCCGAACTTTTACGGCACGCAATTCCCCGGTAAGGATGAAGCAATCACAGGCACGTTCTATTCGCTGTTGATCGCCAATGGCGGGCAGCTGCTGGATGGCAAAAACCGTCCTGCGTTCAATTCGCCGATCGGCGTCAAGACGCTGAACTGGTTCGTGGATCTATACAAGGCGGGAGCCGTACCCAAGGGGGTGCCGAGCTATGTGTGGGACGATCTCGGCAACAACTTTGCTGCAGGCAAAGTGGCTCTGGATCTTGACTGGCCAGGCTTCGCTTCGTTCTACAACGATCCGAAGACGTCCAAACTGGCTGGCAACGTCGGCGTGGTGCCGGCGCCGTTCGGCGTTGCCAACAAGCGGCCGGGCTGGTCAGGTTCGCATAGCTTCTCGATCACGAACACCTGTGACCGCCCGGAAGTCGCAGCGAGCTTCATCCAGTTCCTGACCAGCCTCGATTCGCAGATGGTGGAGGCGCGGCTCGGCACGATTCCGTCGCGGGTCGATGCGCAGCAAGCGATCGTGAAGGAGTTCCAGGCGAAACAGGACGCGTATATGGCGCATGCAATCTCGGTGTTCAGCACGGCGGCTCAGCAGGATGCCTTTACGCCTCCGCGGATTCAGCAATGGGACGAGATCTCCAATGCGCTGTGGCCGGAACTGCAGAAGGCGCTGATCGGCGACAAATCCTCCCAGCAGGCGCTTGACGACGCGGCGAAAAAAGTTTCCGACATCATGCAGGACGCGTCCAACTAGCGACATGCATGGCGCGGCCTGCGCGCCGCGCCATGCAGCCGATCCGTTTTCTCCTGCCTCAATATGCGCTCCAATATGCGATTCAATATCCGCTATTCGTCTGCCGCACAATCCCCCGGGCCGGCCTTGAATGAGAACCTGGCAGTTCCGTTAAGGCTGCTACTGCCGGCTTTTTTTTCGGTAGCGATCGTCGTTGTCCTGCCGCTGCTTTTTTCGCTCTACACAAGTTTCACCGCGTACAGGCTTATCGACCCGGACACGATCTGGAACGTCGTCGGCCTGCGAAACTATATGCGCGCGTTTGCGAACGGGGATTTCTGGGCCGCGTTCGGTCGCACCGTGCTGTTCCTGACGATTGCATTGAATCTGGAACTGTTGCTGGGTCTCGGCATCGCGTTGCTGCTCAACCAGATTGTGAAAGGCCAGCGTGCGCTGCGCACCATCATGATGTTCCCGATGATGTTTTCGCCGGTGCTCGTCGGCTTTCAGTTCAAGTTCATGCTTAACGACAGCACGGGCGTCGTCAACCATTTGCTGCAAACGGTATTCGGACTGAAGACCACGATTCCGTTTCTGGTCGACGCGCAATCGGCGCTTGCTTCGCTGATCGCGGCGGAGGTGTGGAATTCGACGCCGGTGTTCGCGGTCATTCTGCTCGCTGGCCTGATGGCGCTGCCGAGGGATCCAATCGAAGCATCCAAAGTCGACGGCTGCACGCCATGGCAAACCTTCCGTTACGTGACACTGCCTTACCTGATGCCGTTCATCTATATCGCCATGACGATCCGTTCACTGGACGTCGGCCGGGCCTATGACATCGTGCGCATCATGACCAACGGCGGTCCCGGCGGCCGTACCGAACTGCTCTGGACGATGGTGGGCCGCATCGCTTACGACGATTCGCGCATGGGTTACGCGAATGCCATCGGCTACGTGTCCGTGCTCGTCTCGGTGCTGTTCACGCTGTATTTTTTCCGCAAGCTCAACGCGGCACGCAAACACATGGGGCCGGCCTGACATCATGGGTACAACATTCAATCGCGCTTCCAATCGTGCGTCCACATTCGATTCGCTGCGAGCACCGATGAAGCGGGGCGCTTTGTGGCTCGCGGTCTTCCTTGTCATGGCGGTCATCTGCCTGCCTGGCCTTTGGGTCATGCTCAACGCTTTCCGCTCGAATGTCGCGATCCTGTCCAACCAGTCGTTGCTCGATTCCGGCAGCTATACGCTCGATAACTTCCGCAATGTGTTCGGCTTTGGTGGAATGGCGTCGCTGCCGATTCGTCAGTATTTCGTGAACTCGGTGGTGATTTCTCTGGCGAGCACGATTGCTGCGATCGTAGTCGGGGTGGCCGGTGGTTATGCGTTTGCGCGTTTCGAGTTCCGCCACAAGAAGCTGTTGTTCGTGGTGCTGATGCTTACGCGTGCGATTCCGGGCATCGCGCTCTCGCTACCGATCTTCATGTTGTGGGCGTGGACAGGTCTGCTCGACACGCATATCGGCGTGATCATCGTCTACCTCGCGATGAACGTGCCGTTCACGGTCTGGCTGATCGACGGGTTCTTTCGCGAAGTGCCGGCGGAACTGGCCGAGGCCGCTCAGATCGACGGCTGCAGCCGCTGGCAGGCGTTCTGGCATATCGAACTGCCGCTCGCCCGCTCGGGGGTGGCGTCAGCGGCGATCTTTGCGTTTCTGACGAGTTGGAACGAGTTCGCGCTGGCGTCGCAACTGTGCCGCAGCCCCGATACCAAAACGCTGCCTGTCGGCTTGATGGACTTTACAGCGCAATTCACGGTGGACTGGGCCGGCATGTGCTCGATGGCCGTGATCATCATTATTCCGGCCATCATCCTTACGTTTATCGTTCAGAAACACCTGATCGCAGGTCTCACGCTTGGCGGCGTCAAAGGATAGAACAACCATGACCCACATCGAAACCGTAGAAATCCGGCAGGTCGACCTTCAGCCGAAAGTGCGGCGCACGGATGCCATTCAGTCCTTCGTCGTTCAGGAAACAGTGCTGGTCACGATCCGTTGTAGCGACGGCAGCGAAGGCACAGGCTACACATACACGATCGGCACAGGCGGCTCGTCGATCGTCGCGTTGCTGCACGACCATCTGGCGCCGCAGTTGATCGGACGCAATCCCGCGGAATATGAAGCGATCTGGCGGCATCTGTTCTATCACACGCACGCCACGGCGGTCGGTGCGATCACGAGTCTCGCGCTGGCCGCGATCGATACCGCGCTGTGGGATCGCAATACGCGTGCGGCCGGACTGCCGTTATGGATTGCCGCGGGTGGTGCGAAGCCACGCGTGCGGACTTATACGACGGAAGGCGGCTGGCTGCACCTGTCGGAGAGCGAACTTGTCGAGCAGACCTTCCAGGCGCAGGAGGCGGGATTCTGCGGCGCGAAGGTGAAGGTCGGGCGACCACATCTTTCCGAAGACGTGCGGCGACTTGTGGCCGTGCGGGAAGCGGTAGGCGACGATTTCGAGCTGATGGTCGACGCGAATCAAGGCTTCACGCTTTCTGAGGCGCTGCGGCGAGCACACGCGTTCGAGCCACTGCACCTCGCATGGCTGGAGGAACCGCTGCCCGCTGAAAACATTGCCGGCCATCGGCAACTGAGCGCAGCCACGGCGGTGCCGGTCGCGGTCGGCGAATCGATATATCATCCCGCGCAGTTCGCCGAATATATGAAGGCAGACGCCTGTTCGATTGTGCAGGCGGACGTTGCGCGCGTCGGTGGGATCACGCCGTGGTTGAAGATCGCTCATTTTGCCGAGGCAATGAACATCGCGATCTGCCCGCATTTCCTGATGGAACTGCACGTGAGCCTGTGCGCGGCGGTGCCGAATTCCGGGTGGGTCGAATACATCCCGCAGATCGACACCCTCACGCGTTCGCGTGTGAAGATCGAGCGGGGGTATGCGGTCGCGCCGGACGAGCCAGGTCTTGGCATCGATTGGGACTGGGACGCGATTCGTGCGAGCCTGCACGTACATAAGTCGATTGGTACGCCCGCCGGGCGTGTCGCGGCCGCAGGCAGATGATGGACTGCGCGCAGCCTGAGAGAGGCGCGGTGACGGGCGCGCACGAGCGGTCTGCTCCGTTGCGCGACCTTTGGAGAACCTGATGAAACGTTGCCTGATGTTGGACCTCAAGGATTCCGCCGATCTGATTGCCGAGTACGAAACCATGCATCGCGTGATCTGGCCGGAGGTGGCGAATTATCTGCGCACTCAGGGTGTCACGAGTATGGAAATTTTCCGTTTGGGCACCCGGCTGTGCATGCTGATGGAGACAGATGACGCAATCTTCAGCGCTCAACGGTTTGCGGATGCTGAGGCAAATGATTCCGTGCTGAAGGAATGGCAGAGTCTGATGTCGAAATTTCAGGCCCCAACGCCGTGGACCCCGCCCGGTGAGAAATGGGTCGACGCGGCGCTTATTTTCGATTTGTCGCGACAACCATGATGGGGCGCTCGTAGGCGGGTCGTATTAGCGCCGAACCCAGGCGGGCGGTGGAATCACCCAAGAATTGGATGAGCGCCACCGGTGCGTGTGGGAGCTTGAATCGAGAGCGTCTGCTCTGAGGGCAGGATTTCAACTGCCAGTGTCGAACCAAAGCTACCGACCAAACGGACATGCAGTCCGACGGAAAGACCTATCCCGCTCTTTCCCTACACCTTTGTAGGACATCTACCCATCGGAGCCGTAAAGGGCGCGCGCGATAATCGCCTGTAACACACTAGCTGGTCGGCAAATCCGTAAAGATCATGCCTGGTCTTTTCTATTCGAAAATTGGCGGGATTCTTAGATTGCTTGCAATCCCGATGGCAATATTCGCACCGCCGGTTTCGCAAAGCCTTTCGGCCGATCAACGTGTCGATCTGACCGCGGGCGCTTTCTGTTCGGCGCGAAACGGTCCTGGGTTTCAGCTACCCAACGAAGTATCTGTCCAGCCGATCCGGCCCCTTCCGACTGATGGCATTCGTAAGGAAAGTGCTATACGGGCCCGCTATCCACTGGATAGTATCCTCGAAAAATTTTGACTAGCCATGAAGCTCCGCGCCCACAAACACTCTGTCGCATGGCTTGGCCTCATCGCCATGTGGCTCGTCGTTGTCGCGCCGCTCGTGAGCCAGTTGCTGGTTGCGTCCCGCGCCCATGAGCCGGGCAGCGCCATTTGTTCGGCAGTCGGCAGTGACGCTCCCGCTGCACACCACGCGTCTGCGGACAAGCTTGCAGCGTGTGGGTACTGCGATCTCGTCTCTCATCATGTAGCGGCGCTGAGCGTCCCTCCGGCCGGCCTCATTGCAATGCTATTGTTAGCGGTTGCGCAAGTATCGGCGCCGCCCCTGTTTGTCCCTCACGCCGCCGCGTTTCCATCCGGCCGGCCTCGCGATCCTCCCGTCCTTTCCTAGTCGTCGCACTTGCCGACCGAAGCGTCAGCCTGCTTCGTAATCAGGCCGTCGCGGCCGCCTGTCGTCTCAGGAAAACACGCACGTCTTTCCACCCGAGGAGGGGAGGCGCGCGTCCGTATCGAGCGGAGAGGAAACCATGTCTACCAGCCAGAACGCGCTATTGCGCTGCGCGCTGCCTTTCGTTATGGCCGCGATCTTTCCCATTGCGGCTCGCGCATGCGCCACTTGCGGCTGCTCCTTGAGCACCGACGCAGCGATGGGCTATTCCGCCGCTCCAGGCTGGCGAATCAACATCGAATACGACTTCATCAACCAGAACCAGTTGCGCAGCGGTTCCGGTTCGGTGTCGAACACACAGCCCGCCAGTATCAATGACGCCGGCGGCAGCCAGGAGGTGGAGCGTCAGACGATCAACCGATACATCAATCTCGGCATCAGCTATAGCCCCGGCGCGAGCTGGAACTTCAGTGCTCTCATCCCTTACATTTACCGTAGCCACACGACGTACGGCAACGCGACGACGGATCAGCTCACTCCTGACAATGTGAGCGGCGCAACCAGCAAAGGCTTGGGAGACATCAAGCTGATCGCCAGCTATCAGGGGTTTCTGCCACTGCGCAATCTTGGAATACAGCTCGGTGTCAAGTTACCCACGGGGCGGTACGGTGGTCAGAACGTCAATACGGGTGCAACCGTTGGGCACAATCCAGTGTTCTTCTCGAACGGCCCCAATGCAGCCGCAGGCCAGGCGCTAGACACCAGCTTGCAGCCCGGCACTGGCAGTACTGACATTATTGTCGGTGCCTACTATTACCGGGCGATCAGCCAGAACTTCGACGCGTTCATTAACGGGCAATTCCAGTCCGCAATCGTGGAAAATCTCGATCACGCTGGCGCGACATACCGCCCGGGGAATCTGGCCAGCTTGAGCGTGGGACTGCGCTATGAGGCGAACCCGAAGTGGGTTCCGCAGTTGCAGATCAACGTCACCCGCAAGAGCCACGACCAGGGCACGCTCGCGGATACTGCGAATACGGCGGGAACGGTCGTTTATGTCAGTCCCGGCATCACCGTCAACCTATGGAAAAACCTCGAGGTGTATGGCTTCGTGCAGCTCGCGATACACAGCAAACTCGACGGTTATCAGTTGTTTCCACGCTG
The DNA here is from genome assembly GCF_030464795.1 of Paraburkholderia sp. SECH2. Classification (NCBI taxonomy): domain Bacteria; kingdom Pseudomonadati; phylum Pseudomonadota; class Betaproteobacteria; order Burkholderiales; family Burkholderiaceae; genus Paraburkholderia; species Paraburkholderia sp. SECH2. The sequence continues at coordinate 225,492 of NZ_JALPRH010000009.1, read as the reverse complement.
GACCGGTAATCTGGGGATGAGCTATGCGTTCTGACGTAATGCGAGCGCCGCTGGCGCATACAGACGCCGTCTCCTCGACATCGACCGCGCGTCGGGCGTGGTTGCGTGCGGTGCTTGCATTGTCTCTAGGGGCGAGCGCGTTGGGCCGACCCTCCGCGCCCCGCGCTGACATGCTTGCCGTCGGTCAACCCGCACCGTCGCTCGTCCTTCATACGCTCGATGGCCGGAACATCAGCACCGCCGATCTGCTCGGCAAAGTGATCATTCTGACGTTCTGGGCTACCTGGTGTGAGCCGTGCCGTGACGAACTGCCTCTTTTGTCCGCCTACGCCGCGCGCAATGCGGATCGAGGGCTGCAAGTGCTCGGGTTCAGTCTGGATGGGGCCGACAATCTGTCTGCGGTTCGCGAGGTTGCAGCGAGCTTGAGCTTTCCAGTGGGGCTGCTGGGCAGCGCCTGGGCAGGCGATTATGGGCGCATGTGGCGCATTCCTGTGAGCTTCACGATTGGACGTACGGGTCTCCTGGTGGACAACGGATGGGACGACAAATATCCCGTTTGGACATCCGAGCGCCTGCAACGCGTTATCACGCCACTTTTGAGGCAATAGATGCGTAAGTGACGGATGCGAAGAGCAAACGCCGCCCGGACGTCCCCGGTGGCGAGCGTTATTGTCATGACTCGGCACACTGCGGTGTGTGGTTCGACGTTTTCGTGCGTGCCTGATCAGAGCCTCTCGAGAACCTCAAGAAAGAGCAATATGCCGATCAAGAAGCCAATCCATCTTACCGTGGTCATGAGACTAGTGAGCCGAACAGTCAGTGAGTTCACGGCGTCCGCGACAGGGTTTGCCGTTAATTCATCACCGCGGCCGCCGCTCGCCGTCGCGGTACGCAATTGAGCCGCTGCCAGGTCAATACGAAGGTGGGTGACGTAGCCAATTGCGATTTCCGGACATTCAATTGCGCCGTCGCTTTTGCTGGGCCTGAGAAAAAGGTTCGGCTCGCGCTGAGGGTCAGCTAAAGCACTTTCGGCTGTGTAGAGGTGCCGCAGCGCCAGTCCCAGCTCGACTGCGCCAAACTGTCCATCGGACATCGCCTTCGAAAGCGCATGTATACAGGCTTCGGGAATGTGGCAGGCGAGCCACCACTGATCGGGTTCACCAGTCTCGGCGTCGGCCCGATTGGCGCCGAGACGAGCAGTACCGAGCGGCACGTCGGAAAACGAAATGCCGAGTTCGTCCTCCAACTCGCGCAGACCTAACCGGTCAGCCTTGCTGACGTCGCGTGCCTCGAAGGACACCTCGACAGTGCGCATCGCGTGTCCAGCGTCGCCAATGATCGACAGTTCCTGGCCATCGAGGCGCGCCACTCCATGCAGCGAGGTGGAAAGTGTTGGTTGCTTGTCTGCGTCCAGAGGCTCTGCGAGCTGTTGCGTCACATGAAGCTGTTCCAGCCTCAACCACATTGACCTGGCCGGAAAATATGTCTGCCTCTCGCCATCCAATCCAACATGTTCGAGGGTGTGATCCTTCCGCTCAACTAATTCCGTCGCGACGTTTTTTTCCAAAAACTCCATGGCGCTCCCCACTCGTGATTGCGTCAAACCCTTGGGCGATAAAGGACAAGGGTGTGGGTGTCCGCCTGAGCGCATGGTCAAAGCGCCGACGGTTGCGTATTGCAATGCAGCATGCGGATGGTAGGAATTCTACCCATCCGAACGTTTGGTCGATATTAGGAAGAGCACACATAAATTGCAATTTCTTTCTAGGCCCACTCTAGCCAGCCAGATCTGAAGAACGTCACTGGGTTTGCCCTACCGCAAGTGTAGGGGGGTGACCCATCCCAGGCTCCGTCGCTCTTGTTCAGAATCCAGATACGGGCTGATGTAACAACGTAACCAGCCCGCATTCGCAGTAGAGCATGACGTCCGGCGCGTATCGCACCGGCTGACCCCTGGGACGGAGGTCATATGTTCAGTACCCGCGCTTATCGCAGCAGTGTTGCCGCGCTGCTGTTCCTGCTATTTGCAGTTCCTTCGTTCGGCCAGTCGTTCCGGGTGCAATGCCCGCCGACCACGCCGGCGCATCCGACGGCGCTGCCGCCCGGTACGGGGGAGCCCGCCTATACCGGGCCGTCCTACACCGGACAGACCTCCACGTCGACAGGCGTCGTCAACGGCGCGATCAAGTGCCAGCAGATCTCGGGCGGCGATGGTTACGCCACGATGGCGAACGGCGTGCAGACCTATCTGTTCGCTTTTGGCCCGTTGTCCGGGCTTGCCGACATCAAGGCCGGTCTTCCGGGCACCGAGTTCGCCTCGGTGTTCAACACAGTCGGCGACCCAAGGTCGGACCCGACCTACAACGGTGCGGTCGGCCTCGTGCCTGATCCGGAGTCTGTGCCTCCGGGCCAGTTGACCGGCCATGTCGATCCACGCCCCATCATGGATATCGGCGTGATGAACGGCAACGAGCCGGCGCCGACGATGGCGATCGACGAGGACGACGAGTTCTTCCTCACGCTGACGAACGTCGGGATGATCATGCGCCCCGATCTGTTCGAGCAGCACACGGTGCACTTCCATGGCTATCCGAACGCCTCGTCGTTCTATGACGGCGTGCCGGATGCGTCGGTGGCGATCAATATCGGCGCGAGCTTCACGTACTACTATCTCGCGCCGGACGCGGGCACCTACTTCTGGCATTGCCACATCACGCCGCCAGAGCACCTGCAGATGGGCATGGTCGGCCAGATCTTCGTGCGGCCGCGCCAGAACCGCGTTCCCGGCGGTGCGTCGCTGTACAGCTCGCTGCAGCAGCAGCAATTGGATCTGCGCACGAAATGCGGCACTGACATTCTGTGCACGACACCGCTGCCACCTGCGAACAGCGTTCTCCACGTCAACAACAAGAGCGGCAAGCCGACGCTCTACGCGTACAACGACGGCGACGGCTCGACGGCCTACGACGTCGAATATCCGGTGCAGATACACGGTTTCGATCCGAACTTCCACTTCATCGGCATGACGTTCAATCCGGAGCCGTTCACCGACATGAAGGACAAGTTCTTCATGTTGAACGGGCGCAGCTATCCGGACACCGTGAATTCGAACCCGCTGTCGACGACGGTGGCGGATGGCACGCAGCATTTTTCGCAACCGCTGCCGACGCTGATCAACATTCCGGCTGGTGGCAAGGCACTGCTGCGGATCTCAGACCTCGACGTGACGGAGTTTCAGACGCTGGCGTCGCTCGGCATCCCGATGCACGTGGTCGGTGTCAACGCTCGCTTGCTGCGCGACATGTCCGGCAACGACCTGACCTACAACACGAACTCGATCACGCTGGGCGGCGGCGAATCGATTGACGTGATCCTCGACGCCAGCGACACGACGAAATATAAGCCGGGTGCGATCTTTTACCTGTACACCCCGAATCTCGATCACCTGGCCAACGACCAGGAAAACTTCGGCGGCTTGATGACCGAGGTCCACATCTGCAACGCAGTGGACCCGACCAAGAAGTCCTGCACCTAGGAGAAGAGCCGTGGGACACATCAATCACAACACATGGATCGCCACGCTCGCGCGCCTTGGGCGGCTTGCACGGTTCGGCGCGGCGATGCTCGCCACGCTCGTCTGCATGCACGCGCAAGCCGCCGCGCCCGGCATCACGGGGACGCACTTCGACCTGAGTGCCGAGGCAAATCGCATCACCCAACCCGACGGCGCGAGTGTCTATTCGTGGGGCTATGGATGCCGCACGGCGCCGGCCGGCTTTTCGCCGTCCACGATCGCGGGCGCGAACTGTCCGAGCATGCAGATTCCCGGTCCGACGCTAATCGTGAAGCAGGGCGATGTCGTCACGGTGACGCTCACCAATAACCTGCCGGCGGCGGCGGGCAACACGTCGATCCTCTTTCCGGGATTCCAGGTCTGCGCCGCGGCACTGAACCCCGACGGGACCTGTCCCGCCGCGCTCACCGGCTCGCCGGGATTGCTGACCCGCGAGGCCGCCCACGGCAGCACGGTGACGTATAGCTTCGTTGCGGCGACGCCTGGCACGCACGCTTACTACAGCGGCACGCAGGGCGATCTGCAGATCGAAATGGGCCTGTACGGCGCGATCATCGTTTTGCCGACCTCCTCACCGGGCACGGTTGCGGTGCCTGCTGGTTGCCGCGCGGTCGCGGCGACGCTGCCCGATGGGCAACCCGATTTCCGCAATGCCGGCGCGGCTTATAACCACAGCGCAGCCTGCTATGACCGTGAGTATCTTTTTCAGTTCTCCGAAATTGATCCGCGCATTCATGCGCAGGCGGAACAGCAGGCGGCGAACGCGTGCACGGCGCCGAACGGCTGCATGACCGTCGAGACGGAACCCTACCACCCGGCCTATTTCATGGTTAACGGCCGATCGATGCCGGACGACATGGACCCGAACTACGCGGTGCAGTATCCGCATCAACCCTACAACGGTAATCCGCACATGCATCCGGGTGAACTGGTGCTGTTGCGGATCATCGGCACCGGCCGCTGGCAGCATCCGTTCCACGAGCACGGCAATCACGTGCGGGTGTTGGCGCGCGATGGAAACATGATCCTGAGCAAGACGGACCCGACCAAGGTGGCCGGACCGCTGCTGTTCACGACGACCACGACGCCGGGCCTCGCGATGGACGGAATTTTCTACTGGACGGGCAGGGGCCTGAACTGGGATGTCTATGGACACAAGCCCGGCGACCTGTACACCGATACCGATCCGAAATACGCGGCTTATCTCGGCAAGCCAGTTGTCTGCATCCCGGACGTGAACGGCTACTACACGGCCGACCCGCTGGCGCCGAACTACTACGAGTGGTGCGCCGATCACGGCAAGGCACTCGAAGCGCATCCGTTCGGCAACGTGGGTAGCGGCGGGCCGGTCACCCTGCCGGACTCGCACGTGCTGACTAACGGCTTCTGGTATGGCGGCAGTCCTTATCTTGGGCCCGACGCGACCGTACGCGCCACTGCGCCCACCGGGACCACACCGCCGAGCGGGACGGTCGTGAATCCACCCACGACAGAAGCAGGCTTCGCATTCATGTGGCACTCGCATAACGAGCGCGAGATCACCACGAACAACATCTTCCCAGGCGGAATGATGATGATGATGCTCGTCGATCCACAAGTTTTCCTGATTGACGAATCCAATTAGAGGCGGGGAGAAGCGCGATGAGATCCACTCAGTTTAAGGCGACCCTCTTCGACGTGTTCAAGGCAGGGGTCACGGCGTCGATTCTGCTGACTGCCAGCAGCATATCTTGTGCTCAAGTCGTCAATCTGACAGCGAAGGCGACGACGGCCACGCTGCCCGACGGGCAGGCGGTGCCGATGTGGGGCTACACCTGTACGCCGGCTGCGGTTGCGCCGGCGACCTGCGCGGCCGCCAATCCGGGCGCCGGAGCGAACTGGTCGCCTGTGGTGATTACCGTGCCGCCAGGACCGCTGACGGTCAATCTCACCAATAGCTTGCCCGGTGCCGTGCCGACCTCGCTCGTCGTTGTTGGACAGTTGGGTGGCGGCCTGGGGACGACGGCGACGAACATGCCGAGTCCGCCGCATCCAACGCAAACCGCGACGACCTGGCCGATTGCCAGCAGTGCGAGCGGCGCGACCTTTACGCCACCAGCGCAGGGCCCTCGGGTCCAGTCGTTCGCGACCGAGGTGGCGACCGGCAAGACTACGGCGCTCACCTGGAGCAACCTCAACCCGGGCACCTATCTGATCGAGTCGGGAACGCATCCGTCAATCCAGGGGCCGATGGGGCTATACGGCGTGCTGGTGGTGAAAGCGCCGGTCGGCGGCACCGTAAGCTGTCCGGTAGCGTCGCAGCGGTATCAGGCTTATACGAATCCGGCTATCTGCTATGACGCCGACGTACCGCTCGTGCTGAGCGAAATCGATCCCGTGCAAAACACAGCCGTCGCAGCGGCGGTGACGACGGCGGGCTTCAGCGAAACCCTGGCGTGGTCGGGTCAGCCCGGCGGCTGCGGCGATTCGAAGTCGACGGCGTTCGGCACCTGCTATCCGCCGACCGTGAACTACGATCCGCGCTACTACCTGATCAACGGCGTCGCCTTCGACCGGACCAATCCCGGCGGCTCATCGTTTGCCGCTACCGCGCCCGTTGCTACGGGCCAGGTGCTCATGCGTTTCGTGAATGCAGGTTTGCGGATGCACGTTCCGTCGGTAGTCGGTGCACAAACCGGCAATCCTGTCGCTTCCGGTTTCTCGCTGATCGCCGAGGACGGCAATGTGTTGCCCGGCAATCCGCGAGTCCAGTCTGAAGTGTTTCTGGCGGCCGGCAAGACCTACGACGTGATGATGAACGCACCGGCCACAGGCGCAACGGCGCTTCCGGTGTTTGACCGCGAACTGAGCCTGTCCACCAACAATCAGCGTGACGGCGGGATGCAGGCCTACATCGCCGTCAATGGCGGCGCGCTGCCGACGTCGGGTGCGGCGAATCAGAATGCGATTGCCAATTCCTCCACCTACTTCTTTGTCCCTGGCACCACGCTGACCGTGTCGGACCCGGCCAAGGGCGTGAAAGCCAAGGACGTGAATGTTTACGGCGTGGAGGTCAAGACAACGACCACCGGCGGCGCGCTGACGCTGAACCCGGACGGCACGTTCGTCTATGTGCCGAATGCCGGTACGACAGCTGACAGCTTTGTGTATCAGGCCAACGGCAATCCCGCGGTATCGGCGACGGTCACGCTGTCGGCCTGCAGCGCCGGCAATGGCTGTCTGTCCGGCCCGCCGGTGGCCAGCAATGGCGCTTACGTCAGCAACATCGCGTCGCGGCTGCAGATCGGCGCGCCCGGCGTGCTGGCCAATGCCTCGGATCCGAAGGGGCTGCCGCTCACCGCAGCGATTTCGGGGGCAGTGACAGGCGGGACCGTCACGCTGAATCCGGACGGATCGTTCACCGCGATTCCGACGACGCCGCCGGTCGGCAGCAGTGCGACTGCCACCATGACGTTCAAATACACGGCAAAGAATTCGCAGAACACGTCGAGCACCGCCGCGACCGTGACGGTGACGTTCAAGGGCGGCAGCGGACTTATCGTCAAGCCGCTTGACGCGCCGAGCATGGCGCCGGGCAAGACCGCGGTTCAGCTTGCCGACTACCGCTGGATCATCGAGGAAGACCGTACGTTCCAGATCGATCCCGCATGCCAGACGACCGCGACAACGCGCCCGGCTAGCTGCCCGCCGCTGCCGGTTCCCAGCCTGGGCGCCAATTTCCACACCAGCTACATGCCGGTGGTGGCAGCAGGCTGTGTCGGCAAGGTCGCCTGCGAGTCGGGGCAAACCGTGTACGACCCGGCGAGCAACTCGCACTTGCCGGCCGTGTGCGATATCGGCAACGGCGTGTGCCGTACGACGGCTGCGCAACAGGTGCCGGTCAATCCGGCGCAGGTGTCGCTCGATCCGACCAAGCACTATTACATCTCGATCTTGCCAGGGGACGCCGGTAACAGCTTTGGGAATGGTGCAGGCACGCCGCAACCGGTCAATCCGGCGAACCCGAGCGGGCCGCAAAGACAGTTCGATATTTCCAAGGACTGCCCGTCGGGTCCCGGCGGCGCGGATTTTGCGCCGGGCACGGGTAAGTGCGGCCACACCATGGGCGGCGCTCCGATCGCACCCGGACAGACCACCGTCAACGTGCTGCTGCAGGAGACGCCGCTGGCGACCGCGAAGGTCTCGGTGTTCGTTTTCGAAGACGACGCTCCGCTGAATGGCGAAGTGGACGTCAGCGGCGGCACCGACACGTTCGGCACGGCGCGCGAACCGGGACTCGGCGGATTCGAAATCAAGCTCTTCGACGACGCGGGCGGCACTGGTGACGCGACCGGACAGATGACCTACGACATGTTCAACATGCCGCTGTCCAATTCCTTGCAGGGGACCATCGATCCGATCTCGGGGCTCAATGCCTGCCCGATTTCGACGTCGACCGACGGTCTCGTCGGCATGGTCCCGACGTGTCCGAAATTCGAGTCGGATGGCAAGACGATTTCGCCGCTCGTCGGCCAGGCCATCATTGCCAACCTGATGCCCGGCCGGTACGGCGTCGTCGCGACGCCGGCAGCCGACCGGATCGGCAGGGGCGAGGAATGGCTGCAGACGAACACGCTGGACGGACAGAAGGCACACGACGCGTTCATCAAGGTGGGTGGGCCGGCTTACTTCCAGGAGTTTGGGCCCGCAGGCTTTCACGTGGCGGTTGGTTTTGCCAACCCGAAAATTATCAATGCCCGTCTGCCGATTCTGTGCGCGGGCGCGACATGCAACAACGGGCTCAAAGGCAGGGTAACGAACCTGCACTACAGCCGTCCGCCAAACGAGAATCTGTATGGCGCCGGCTCGCGCACCTCGCTGAGTTTCACGCAATGCTATATCAGCGTCGGCGATCCGGACGGCGAGGATGTTGCGTTCACCAAGTGCAACGCCGACGGGACGTTCAGTTTTAGCGGCTTGCCCGCAGGCACGTTCAGAATCACGATCTTCGATCAATGGAACGATCAGATCGTCGACGGGCTCGCAACGGCGGTGCAACTGGCGGGCGGCCAGACCACGGATGTCGGGGATATTTCGGTGCTCCAATGGCACACGAATCTCTATACCCGGACCTTCATGGACCTGAACGGCTCGGGTGTCTCGCAGGCGAGCGATCCGGGGCTCGCGCTGGTACCGACCAATATCCGCTTCCGCGACGGCAGCTATTCGAACTTCAACAACACGGACATGAACGGCTATGCGTCGTTTAACGAAGTGTTTCCGTTGTTCAACTGGTACGTCGTCGACACCGACGAAACGCGCTTCAAGCAGACTGGCGTGCATGTGGTGTACGACGCGGGCGGCCCGCCCGACGGCACACCCGGCGGCGGCACCTCGACCATTGCTGCCAATTACGCCAACACGCTGGAATCAGCGACCTCGCACCTGCCGACGAATTTGCGGGTGCCAGGAGCGGTGTATTGCAACGATGCGGACTGCAAGGACCGCTCGGGTACGACTCCTTCGACCGGCAGAGTCGATCCGCCATGGGTAACCACGATGGGTTGGCAGGGCTTCTCCGGGCAGAGTTCCTTCATCGAGTTTGGCAAGGCGCAGTTTGGCGCGACTGAAAACGGCGGCATCCGGGGCGAAGTCATCTATGCATCGACGCGGCCGTTCGACGATCCATCGCTCCTGATCCACACGAGCTGGACGCCAGACGTGCCGAACGTCACCGTGAACCTGTATCAGGAGGGCATTGCGGCGGACGGCACCACCAGCCTGACGCTGGTCGACACGACGAAGACCGCCAGCTGGGATGACTGGGCGCAGGGCTTCCGCACCGACGGCGTGCCGAACATGAACTGTCCGGGACAGGAGACCACCGACCCGTTCTTCTTCACGTTGAAGGACACCACCCAGTGGCTCGACGCGCAGCATCGTGCGTTGCCGGCGCATTCGCAGTTCAAGTGCTACGACGGCATGCACGCGTTCAACCAGCTGCAGCCCGCGCCGTACGACGGCATGTACAAATTCCCCAGCGTGACTGGCCGGAATACGACGACCGGCAAGCCGACCGCGACGAACTGCACGGTCTGTGTGGCCAATCCTTCGGGCGACGGTACGCAGATGCTGCCGGCCGGCAAGTATGTGGTCGAAGTGATCGTGCCGCCGGGCTACGAACTGGTGAAGGAGGAAGACAAGAATATTCTCATCGGCGACAACTACATTGCACCGGTGACACAGCAGTTTGCTGGTCTGGGCAACATCTTCATCCTGCCCGACCAGGCCGCGGTGAACTCCACCTATAACCGCAACAACGGGCAGAATCCGACCGGGAATCTCGGCTCCAACACCTTTCCCCGGAATGAGGGCGACACGGGCAGCATTGAATCGTTCTGGCCTTGTGTCGGTGAATTGCGCATCGTGCCCGACTTCATCAGCCTGTTCCCGGGCTCACAGGAAGTCGCGCCTTTCGCGGGCGCCTCGCGGAACCTGTGCGACCGCAAGGAAGTGACGGTGTCCAACCAGATGACGGCGCTGGCGAAGTTCTGGATCTTCAGTTCGACGCACGTCGCCGCGCACTACACCGGCTTCATGCTGGATGACTTCTCTTCGGAGTTCGATCCGTATTCGCCGCAATTCGGCGAAAAGTTCGCGGTGCCGAACGTGCCGATCTCGATGAAGGATTTTGGCGGCAACGAAGTCGCTCGCACCTATACGGATCAATGGGGCATCTTCAACGGCTTGAACTATTCGACCTGGCAGGTCAATCCGCCGAACCCGACCGGCTATGCACCGACGATGATGGTCGCCTGCATGAACGATCCTGATATGCCCGATCCGGCGCATCCCGGCCAGACGATTCGCGATCCTCTGTTCAACCCGGCATACAGCCAGTTCTGTTACGAGATTCCGTTCATGCCTGGACAGACCCAGTACATGGATACGCCAGTGGTGCCGGTCTCGGCCTTCGCGGATGGCTACAACCAGCCGGACTGCGCGTACCCGGATGCCACGCCGGCGATCTCGAGCGTAACGGGCGACCCGATCAGCGGCGGCTCCGGACCGTGGGTCAGCGCTCCACTGCACACGCTGACCATCAACGCGCAGGGCAACGCGCAGGTGCCGAACCATGCCTACACGGGGCCGGCCGCGACCACCGCACCGTTCAACCAGAAGTTCCTCACGCGGCACTATGGCTTCGGGGCACAAAAGGGAACGGGATCGGTGACGATCGGCGGCGTGAATGCAATCGTGCAGTCATGGAGCGACACGCAGATCAAGGTGCTGGTGCCGATCCTGCTGCCGACGCAGTCGAGCTGCACGATCCAGCAGCGCGGCGTGCTGAACCCCACGTTCTGTGGTGAACTCGTCATCACGGCAGGCAACGGCAAGCGCTCGATCGACACGGTCACGGTCACGATCGGCGGCAAGACGCCAACCTATGTGAGTGGCGAGAACGCGACGAGCAACGCGATTCAGACCGCGATCGACAAGGCGGCCCCGGGCGACATGATCGTCGTCGGTCCGGGCGTCTATAACGAAATGCTGCTGATGTGGAAGCCAGTCCGCTTGCAAGGTGTCGGCGCGACCGCGGTGACCGTCAACGCGAACACCCACCCGTCGGGCAAGATGGACCCGTGGCGCAGACAGGTTGGCTGTCTCTTCGGCGATGCATTGAACGGCGGCCTGATTTCGTCGAGCAATCCGTACGATCCGACTGGCACGTATTCCTGTTCGACCGCGATGCAGCGCAAGGTGGATGCCATACCGCTCGAACCCGCCTCGGGATGGGATTTCAACCTCAACGGAAACCTGGCTGAACTGCTGATCGAGCCGACGCTGATGGGCGCGTATGAAGGTGCGGCCATTACCGTGCTCGCCAAGGGCGTAAAGGACGTGACGGTGGGCGGCGTGGCGCAACCCGACCCGAACTGCACGGCGAACGGCATTTGCACGCCGCTCACGGGACCGACCCTGCTTCAGCCGAACCCGCCGGATTGCACGAACTACCCGAGCAACTTCCTGTGCAATCCGTCGCGTATCGACGGTATGACCTTCACCAACAGTTCGCAAGGCGGCGGCGGGATCTTCCTGCACGGCTGGAACCATTACACGGAGGTCTCGAACAACCGTGTCTTCGCCAACGCAGGGACGCTCACAGGCGGTATCACGGTAGGCCAGGTGGAAACCGCCGATGCGGCCATCGCTGCGAACGGCGTCACGCAGTTGCCGTTCCTGCTCAACCAGCATGTGAACATTCACCACAACTCGGTGACGTCGAATGCTTCGTACGGCGACGAAATAAACTCGACCACGCCTTCGTCAGCGGGCGGCGTGACCTTCTGCACCGGTGCCGACTACTATCACTTCAACTACAACTGGGTCTGCGGCAACATGAGTGCCGGCGACGGTGGCGGTGTCGCGCACTTCGGGTTCAGCTACAACGGCGACATCTCGCACAACTGGGTGTTGTTCAACCAGAGCAACAACCCGACGCTGCCCACCTACGGTGGCGGCATCATCGCCCAGGGCGTACCGCCTGACGGCACGTTCTGCGAGAACGCTACGGTGGACACCGATTGCGCGCCTGAGCTTTCAGACGGCATTGGCCCGAAGCTTGTGATCGACGGCAATCTGATTGTCGGCAACACGGCGGAAAGCGGCAAGGGCGGTGGCCTGCGACTTCAGAACGTCAACGGTACCGATGTGCAGCGCAGCCCGAGCAACCCGAGCGCGTGGTATTCGGTTCAGGTGACCAACAACATCATCGCGAACAACGTAGCCGGTTGGGCGGGAGGCGGTGTCTCGCTGCAGGATGCGGTGGCCGTGAACTTCGTCAACAACACGGTCGTCGCCAACGACTCGACAGCGTCCGCAGGCGTGCTGTTCAACACGCCCGCGGCCACCCAGGCCAACGTCGGGCCGCCGAACTGCACGACGGTGGGATCGGAAACGACGTGCTCGCCGATCACGACGTCGACTTTCGAGCCGGCTGGGCTGGAGACCGCGCGCCACACGCAGAATTTCATTGTCGCGTTCACCAATCCGGGCGTGGCGTGTCCGGCGGGGTTGCCCAACTGCACGACGTTCTCGAACCCGGTGCTGACCAACAATGTCTTCTGGCAGAACCGTACGTTCTATATCACCGTGGGAGGAAAGAATCCGAATATCGCGGGCCTGCAGAACGCGGTCACGTTGAACCCGTCGTTGAATCAGGCAGGCAAGGCGACCGGCTTCTGCGATCCGAACGCAGTCTATTGGGACATTGGCGCGTTCGGCGACACCTCGGCCAGCAGTCGTCAAGCGGCTTTGACGATGCACCCGCAGTACTCGATTCTGACTGACGCCGCTGACTACCCGGGGGCGCACAACAGCAATCTGAATCCGGCGGTGGTGCACCAGTACTGCAACGGTTCGCGTGTGCCGCCGGAAGCCGGCGGAATCGGTATCACGGTGCCTCCGGGCATTGCCGATACGGTTCTTCCGAATCCGCTGTTCACCCTGATGCCGTCGGCGACGCCGGATGAAGGCAATCAGTGGATCAACATGTCGTACGGTCCGTTGTCGCTGTTCAACGAAGCGCTCACGTCGGGCATGACCGGCTACAACGTAGTACTGGGCAACTACTCGATCAATACCGGTTCGCCGGCAATCAATGCCGGCACGGCGACCGGTGCGCCGAATCATGACATCTTCGGCACGTCGCGGCCGCAGGGGTTCGGATACGACATCGGCGCAGTCGAGTTTGTGCAGCCAGGCCTGTTCGGCGGCGGCACCCCGATCGATCCGCTTGCGTTGGGCGGCTCGTCGGACGGCCTGCTCAGTCTGCTCGGCCTCGTCCAGGGGTTGACGCCGAAGCCGGCCGTGACACCGCCAGCGGCGGCACCGCTGATCCCGGCGCAGACGCAGCCGCCGGTCGTCAAGTGAGAGGGGCGCAGCAATGAAACTTTGCTTCTCCGTGATGAGGCCGGCGCTGCGGTTTGCGAGCAGCGTCTGTCTGGCCGCGGCCCTGGTTCAAGGGGCCGCCGCCCAGCAGAGCCCACCGGCAGCGCCCACGCTCAGGCACTCGCCGTATTTGCCGGTGAACATGTCGCAGCATGCGAAGAACTACTACGGGATGATGAAGGGCATCGACAACCTGAGCGTGCGCAGCACGGCATCGGGCAATCTGATTCGCTTCAGCTATCGCGTGACGGATCCGGTGGCGGCACATCTGCTCGGCGAGAAGAGCGCCACCGCCTATCTATACGGCGAAGCCAGTCACGCGCTGCTCGAGATTCCGGTCATGGACAAGATCGGCCAGCTTCGCCAGACCGGTCCGCTCGAAGCCGGGCAGGAGTACTGGATGGTGTTTTCCAACAAGGGCTGTCCGATCAAGCCCGGCGAGCGCGTCGACGTATTCATCGGTTCGCTTCATGTCGACGGACTGATTGTCGAATGATCGCGGCACGGCGATTTGCAACACAAATGGGGGAGGTGACTCATGTCTCGATTTCTTTTGAAGGCGATTTCGGCGGCCTCAGTGGCCGGTGTTCTGGCATCCGGCCCGGCTGCATTCGCGGCCTCGACCGCAGGAACGGCACAAGCCGCGGCGGCGAGTCACTTGAGTGCGGCGCAGATCGTCGAGCGGAACATCGCGGCACGCGGTGGGCCTCAGGCGTGGCACGCGGTCAATACGATCACGATGTCGGGGCAGATCGAAGCAGGTGGCACGAAGAACACCAGGCTGCCGTTCACGATGACGATGAAGCGGCCGAACAAGAGCCGCTTCGAGATTCGCTTCAAGGAGCAGACGGCGTTTCAGGTATACGACGGCGCGCAGGGCTGGAAGGTCAGGCCCTTCCTCGGACGCAACGAAGTCGAACCGTATACCCCTGCAGAGGCTAAATCGGCAGCGGCATCGGCTGACCTGGAAGGGCCGCTGATCGACTATGCGAGTAAGGGCTCGCGGGTCGAAGCGCTCGGCATGGAATCTGTCGAGGGACATCGCGCGTACGTCCTGAAGTTGACGCAGAAAGACAATACGTCGCGCCGCATCTGGATCGACGCAAGCAGTTTTCTCGAACTGAAGATCGATGGCGAACCACGCAAGCTCGATGGGCGGATGCACAACGTCGCCATTTTCTACCGCGATTACAAGAAAGAAAATGGGCTCGTCATTCCGCACACGCTGGAAACCGCAGTCAGCGGTGTCAAGCCGACGCACAAGCTGATGATCGAGCACGTCACGGTGAATCCGCCGGCGGACGACACCCTGTTCGCGAAACCGCAACTGGCCATGGCCAAAGTGCCGGGCCAACAGCCACAAGCGACTAGCCACTAGCCAACATCCGTGCGAGGTCCACTGCCATGACACGAATCGCACTGTGGGTGCTCATCGGCTGCCTGACGGCGGCGGTGTACGCGAGCGAGCAGATACCGGAGCACGATCTGAGCCCGGATCAGATCGTCGAGAAGAACGTCGCCGCGAGGGGCGGGCTCGACGCATGGAGGAAGATCCAGACGATGGTCTGGGTCGGGCACGTGGATAGCGCGAATACACCCGCGGAGGAATTGCCGTTTGTCCTCGCGCTAAAACGTCCGAACATGACACGCTTCGAGATAACCGTGCTCAACCGGCGGGCTGTCAGAATGTTCAACGGCAAACAGGGCTGGAAAGTGAGTCCGAGCGCCACGGGCATTGGGGAAGCGCGGCCGTACACCATGGACGAGCTGAGGTCGGCGCACGACGAGCAGGTCATCGATGGCTTGCTGATCGACCATCAGGCGAAGGGTGTCGATGTTGCGCTTGAAGGTGTCGAAAAGGTCGACGGACACGAGGCTTACCGCCTCGGCGTAAAGTTGCCTTCTGGTGTGACCCGTCATGTGTGGGTCGACGCACAGAGCTTTCTTGACGTGAAGTACGACCGCGCGGTGCGGGGCCCTCACGGGCCGATCACCGTTGAAGTGAAGTACAGCGACTACAAGAACGTCGAGGGTTTGCAGATACCGTTCACGATCGAAAGCGGTGTGGTGGCGGCCGGCAAGAGCGACAAGCTGACGATCGACAAGGTGTCGCTCAATCCGCCGCTTGACGATGGGATGTTCGCGAGACCGGCCTCGCAAGGCTGGCACAGTTCGGTCTCGATCAACGCCGAGCCGTCGCCGTCGACGCCGCCCGCCCTGAGCCGGCCGAGCCCCTAGCCATGGACCGCGCCCGGGTTAGCCGACGTGCCATCGCGCGGGTACGATCGCTCGCGGCGCTCGTGTTCATTCAATGTGCCTTGTTCGCCGCGTTGACGGTGCCGGTGGGCAAGGCGAACGCTGCCCCGTCAACGCCGCAGGTTACGTCAGGGAACACGGGGGAAGCGATCTTCCAGAAAGGCGTGCTGGGTTCGGGTGACCAGCTCGAGGCGATGCACGACGGTGGCGTGAACCTGCGAGGCACCGCCGCGGCCTGCATGAATTGCCATCGGCGCAGTGGCCTCGGATCCAGGGAGGGGAATAACAACATCCCGCCGATCACTGACCGTTATCTGGTCCATCCTCGCGCGGACAGTCCCGACGATCTCGACATTCCCTACATTCCCGGCATGCGAACCAATCGCGAGCCTTACACCGATGCGACGATTGCAAGAGCAATACGCGAAGGGCTTGACTCGGAAGGCAAGCCACTCAGCAATCTGATGCCGCAGTACGCGCTGAACGACACCGACATGGCAGCGCTGATCGGCTATCTGAAGCACCTCGATCGACGTGCGTCAACGGGTGTCACTGACACGGTGCTGCACTTCGCGACGATCATCACGCCGGATGCGGAC
This sequence comes from Paraburkholderia sp. SECH2, assembly GCF_030464795.1. Classification (NCBI taxonomy): domain Bacteria; kingdom Pseudomonadati; phylum Pseudomonadota; class Betaproteobacteria; order Burkholderiales; family Burkholderiaceae; genus Paraburkholderia; species Paraburkholderia sp. SECH2. Next base: position 209,133 of record NZ_JALPRH010000009.1, on the reverse strand, counting down.
CCCGTGAAGCGACGCGGCATGCTCGATGTGCTCAAACAGTACTTCGATGACAAGAACGTATTTCCGCTCGGTGCGACGCCGCCGCTGCGCTCTTCGCGCAAGATGATGTTCATGGTCAATCGTCGCTGGGAGTTGCATGTTTGGGAGCTGAGCGGACCGCCGTCGACGTGGCATGAACAGTTGAAGCGCTATCTGGCGGAGCAGCCGGTGTTTGCGGTGCTGTCGGGACTCGGCGGCAAGAACTGGGCGCCGGTTCACGAGTTCTGCGAGCAGGAGGCCGTGCCGTGCCTTTTTCCCAACGTGGAAGTGCCGGTCGAAACCGACCAGGATTTCTATTCCGTGTATTTTTCGAAAGGCGTGCTGCTCGAGGCGGCGTTGCTCGCCAGGCGGATTCTCGACGAAGGCAGTGGCAAGCCCATGCAAGCGAAGCCAAAGGTCTGGCAGGTCTATCGCACGGGCGACAGCGGCGAACGGGGTGCAGAGGCGCTTGCTGCGGCATTGAAGGGCCATGGCGTCGCGGTGTCGAGCCGCGCTCTTGCGCCAGGCGACAGCGTTGCGCGTTCCCTGCGCGGAATTTCGCGGCCCGACGTGCTGGTGCTATGGCTGCGTCCGCCCGATGTCGAGGCGCTTGGGCATTTGCCACCGCCTTCGGACACCGTGTTCATGTCGGGGCTGCTGGGCGGGCTCGATAGCACACCGTTGTCGGCGAGCTGGCGCGGCGTCACGCGCCTCGCGTATCCATTCGACTTGCCAGACGGACGGCGTGTCCGTGTCGACTATGCATTCGGTTGGTTCTCGATTCGCAAAATCCCGATGGTCGCCCCGCAGGTCCAGGCGGACACCTATCTCGCATGCGGTTTACTGGCGGAGACGCTTGGTCATATGGTCGATGCGTTCGAGAGGGATTACCTGATCGAGCGCATTCAGGACATGCTTGAACGCCGCATCCTGACTGGCTACTACCCGCGCCTGACACTGGCGCCAGGGCAGCGCTTCGCGTCGAAGGGCGGCTATATCGTCCGCTTTGCCGGGCCCGACCGAGTCAGGCTCGTTGCCGACGGGGCCTGGATGGTGCCGTGACGATGTCGTGAGACGAGGCGTGGACCGGCGCGCAAGAACTCACGAGACGCTATCGCCTGCGCGGCCGGGCGTCTCCCCTACCGCAAGAATAGGACGTTGACCCATGTCGTTTCTCGTCGCCCATTTGCACAATGAAAACGTGGCGAAGAGTACAAATGCCTCATCGGAATGGATCACTGTAGTCGCAACACCTCTTTCTCACTTCGCTAGTTGCAGTCGGGCGCAACGTAGTAACGAAGTCAGTGACTTTTGCCGCCGTTGGTAACTGTGTGAAGCACGGCGCAGGGAGAGATAGCCATGGCAAAGACTATTATCAGTATTCCTGCATTTTATAGGATGCTTCACTGTGGTTGGGCGGCGATCTTGATGGCCCTTTGTCTGTTCCATGCTTCTACCGCACATGCTCTGCCTATATTCGCACGCCAAACGGGACAAAGCTGCGTGGCGTGCCACGCAGGCGGTCAGTTTCCCGAGCTCACGCCGTATGGGCGCATGTTCAAGTTGAACGGATATACGCTCGGCGAACGCACCATCCCGCTTGCTGTGATGGGAACAGTCGATGTGACCAAAACCCGGCACAACAACGACGCTAACGGCAATCCCATCTCGCCCAAAGACGGCAATCTGACATGGGATGCGGCCAGCATTTTCCTCGCGGGGAAGATCACCGACAAGATCGGCGCGTTCGCTCAATATACCTACACGAACTACGATCACCAGAATGGCGACGGCAGGTGGATCGGTAAATGGGCATCCGACAACACCGATGTCCGTTATGTGGAACGGATCATCGGCGAAGCGAGCGACTTCATACTGGGCGCAACGTTGCACAACAATCCGACTGTGCAGGACGCCTTCAATACTGCGCCTGCATGGAGCTACCCCTACCTTTCTTCGTCGACAAGCGCGGTCGGGTCTCCGCAGTTTACGCCGCTCATCGAGGGCGCATTGGCGCAGCAGGTCGTCGGCATTGGCGGCTACCTGTACTGGAACAAGTTGATCTACGCGGAACTGACTGCGTACAGCACAGCCGACGGAATCTGGTCGTTTATGAGCCATGGCAGCAAGGCCGGAGACCTGGCCCACCCGCAGACCTATCTGAAAGGCTACAACCCGTATTGGCGCCTTGCGCTGACTCGCGAATGGGGCGCGCATAACATCATGGTGGGGACGTTCGGGTTGCTTGCCGATGTCTATCCCAACGATCCAAACGCTTTCCCGATATTCACGCAGGGTGTAACCCGCTATCGTGATATTGGCGTGGATGCGCAGTATCAGTACCTGCTCGATCCGCATACGATTACCGCGCAGGCCCGCTACGTTCACGAGAACATTAGCGATCCGAATAATTTCGTTTTAGGCGACAGTCAATCAGCAAATCTCAAATCGATGCTGTTGAAAATGTCGTACATCTATCAGGCCAAGTATGGCGTGAGCCTCGCCTTCTTCAATGTGACGGGCAGCACCGATAGCGTGGCTTACGCCAGCAGCGCGAACTTTTCTCCCGCCACGCAGGGATGGATACCCGAGATCTTCTGGATTCCGGTGCAGAACATTCGGGTCGGCCTGCAATACACGCATTTCACCAAATACCTCGGGTCCCGATCCAATTACGACGGCACCGGGCGAAACGCATCGGACAACGACACGCTGTTTGTCTATTTATGGGCCGCGTACTGGTGAAATTTGGTGGTAAGGAGGTTCGTGACATGAAAACGTTGGCGCAAATCATCTCCCTTGGGATGCTGCTTGCAGGATCGGGCTGTCACGAATTGGATCGGTCAAGGGCGGTCGATAACCCGGCAGTCGCCGGAAAAACCATTGCTCTGCAGGTCTGTTCGAACTGTCATGGTGTGAACGGCGTCTCGGTGTCGCCGGCTTTTCCCAAGCTGGCGGGGCAACGAAAGGAATACATTGTCGATCAATTGACGGACTTCAAGACGCATGCCCGATCGGACCCGAACGCCAAGAGGTTTATGTGGGGTTTTACGCACTTGAGCGAGGCGCAAATCGACGAACTTGCCGCGTATTTTTCCAGTCAGAAGGCGGCTCTGGGTGAATCCGGAGACCAATCGCTGATTGGCGAAGGGAAAGCGATTTTTGTGTCCGGGTTGCCGGACAAGGGCGTCGCGGCATGCGTTTCGTGTCACGGCCAGCATGGCGAGGGAATGAATCAGTTTCCGCGGCTCGCCGGTCAACATGCGGACTACATCGTCAAGCAGCTATTGGTTTTCCAGAGCCACGTCGATCAAAGACCTCGCGGTGAGGTCATGAAGGCGGTCTGCGGCAATATGTCGGAGCAGGATATGCGCGCAGTAGCTGCCTTCGTGGAAGCGTTTCCGCCAGAAACCGAGGCAGCGGCCAGCCCGCCGGCCGATCAATGAACAAGTTGACTTACGTGTCGCTGCGCCCGTGGACGTGGCGATTCAGAGTCCAGGCCGTCCGTCTGGTCTGTGCAACGCGGATGCACCGTTGCACGGCAGCGGCACCGGCAAGAACGCCTGCGTCGTTGTTGAGATCGCCCCGGGTGGGGGCATCGGCGGCGATGTGGCGAATAGTTTGCGCTCCGTCTCCCCCCGGCGGGCGCTTTTTTTTCAATCTGCAGTGGAAACTTACGGAGCGAATCGGAAAGCGGGCGCTCAAGGTCGCAAGGGGTCTTCCGGTCACGTCTGGCGGCGCGTTTGCGCGACGGGGACCACCACCGGTTGAGCATGCCTTGCGGCCCGGCCGTCGAACGAAGCGCGTCTGGAAAGCAGTCAATTGTGTGCCGACGGCATCATGTCGACGCGATCGGCACAACGGAGAGCACCATGAACCTGACCCAATCGTCTCTTGACGCCGCTGCGCCGGACCCGGTGCCCGTGCTTAAGTGGGATGTCTCAAAGACCGCGGCTCAAACGGTGGCTCCGCTCGACGAGCGGCCGTTTCTGAAACGGCTCGGCGTCGTCGACTGGCTGTTCGCCGTCGTGATGGTCGCGGGCGCGGGGTTTGCGCTGTCGCGCTATCACCCGTTCATGAACTACTACGACAAACTGGTGCTGTGCCTGGCGGTGCCGGTGTTCGTCGTACTCGGCTGGCGCTGGAAGCCGGTGCGTCCGCTGATGGTGGGCATCGCCGCGCTGTCGCTGCTGGCGATCCAGATCTACCACGGCGATCTGACGCGCGCGGATAACGCGTTCTTCCTCAAATATTTCCTGTCGAGCCAGTCCGCGATTCTGTGGATGAGCGCGCTCTTCGTCTTCGCCACCGTCTTCTACTGGATCGGCCTGCTGTCGCGTTCCCCGACCGGCGCCGCGATCGGTTCGAAAATGACGTGGGCTGCGGTGGTGATGGGCTTCGTCGGTCTGATGGTGCGCTGGTACGAGTCGTACCTGATTGGCGCGGACGTCGGCCATATTCCAATCTCGAACCTGTACGAAGTGTTCGTGCTGTTCAGCCTGATCACGGCGCTGTTCTATCTGTACTACGAGCAGCACTACAACACGCGTGCGCTCGGCGCATTCGTGCTGCTGGTGATCAGTGCGGCGGTCGGTTTCCTGATGTGGTACTCGGTCGCGCGCGACGCCCAGCAGATCCAGCCGCTCGTGCCGGCGCTGCAGAGCTGGTGGATGAAGATCCACGTGCCGGCTAACTTCATCGGTTATGGCAGCTTCGCGCTGTCGGCAATGGTCGGCGTCGCATATCTGGCGAAAGAACGCGGCGTGCTGGCCGACCGCCTGCCGCCGCTCGATGTGCTCGACGACCTGATGTACAAGTCGATCGCCGTCGGCTTCGCGTTCTTCACGATCGCGACGATTCTCGGCGCGCTGTGGGCTGCGGAAGCATGGGGCGGTTACTGGAGCTGGGACCCGAAGGAAACGTGGGCGCTGATTGTGTGGCTGAACTACGCGGCCTGGCTGCATATGCGCCTGATGAAGGGCCTGCGCGGCGCGGTGGCGGCATGGTGGGCGCTAACCGGCCTGCTGGTGACGACCTTCGCGTTCCTCGGCGTCAACATGTTCCTGTCGGGGCTGCATAGCTACGGCAAGCTGTAAATGAATGCCGGAGCGCTCACACCCTTCGCCCGAAGCTCCGGCTTGGCGGAGCATGGTTCGAGCGGCGATACGCACTGCGGGTCCCTACCCATTCCGTTCGGCGAGCATTCCTACTTTTTCTCGTTGCCACTCCGCGCAAGAATGTAGTCACGGGTCCGGACGGACCCCGATCCACGGTCAGCGAGGTCGCCATGAGACGCATATACTTTTTGCTGCCGAGCACGCAATGTGCGCGGATGATTGTTGACGAGCTTCTGGTGAGGCGAGTCGATTGGCGGCATATCCACGTGATTGCCAACCATAGCGTACGGCTCGACGATTTGCCGGAGGCCACGCTTGCGCAGAGCAGCGACTTGCTTCACGCACTGACACGAGGTACAGCGGCGGGTTGCGCGACCGGCATGTTGACGGGCCTGGTTGCATTGGCTTATCCGCCGGCGGGCCTGACCATTGCGGGTGGCGTTGTCGTTGCGCTCACGCTCGCGGGCGCCGGGTTCGGTGCATGGACGGCGACGATGATCGGTGTCGATGTACCGAATACGCGGCTGAAACGGTTCGAAGAGGCGATCGAGCGGGGCGAATTGCTGATGATGATCGACGTCCCAAAGGACCGCGTCGAGGAAATTGAAGAGATGATCAAGCTCCACCACGCGGAGGCCGAGATCCGGGGAACGGAGCCGACCATTCCCGCATTTCCGTAAACTGTTCCCGCACTCGGCAACAGTACGACGAGGCCGGCGGCTGGCCACGCCTGGATGTCATCGATATGGGTGCCGGCTTGCCGCCGGAGCGCGCAACGGTTAACCGGCTGCGAGCATGCGTCGATAGCGCTCCAGAACCCGTGGCACGTAAAGGCGCGTTTCCCGCACTGAGGGCACGCGATAGCCGGCCCGAATCACAGCATTTTCCCCGGCGTTGTACGCGGCCACGGTGAGTTCGACATCGTCCTTGAAGAGATCGAGAAGGAAGCGTAGATAGCGGGCTCCGGTCAGCACGTTGTCTCGCGGATTGAGCATGTCTCCACCGGCAAAGCGCCGTGCCGTCTCCGGCATGACCTGCATCAGGCCCAGCGCACCTTTGTCTGAAACCGCTTTCGGGTTGTATCGCGATTCGACGTCGATCACTGCGCGCAAGAGTTCGGGCTGAACGCGAAAGGTGCGGCTTGCTTCGTCGATCACATCCGCGAACCGCGACGCGTCGCCGCTCCCGGACGATGAGGCTTGCGCACGCTTCGCATCGCGTTCGGCAGGCGGATCGCCAGCAACGATGACGGCCAACCCTGCTTTGCCAGGTACGTTGGTCAGGATGATCGCACCGTTACTCGCCACCGCTCCAAAAATCTCTGCGCGTGCCACCCCTGGTGATGCCATGCCAAGCACCGCGCATGCGATGAGGATCGCGTTTTCCGGTCTGGATGAAGGGCAATGGCGCATGGTCGTGTTCTCCCGCACCTCAATTGTGGTGTGGAGAAATGCGCATCGGCAATGGGGCACCTCCCTACACTTTGAGACGCAAGACGGACGCATCGGAGGGCTGTACAAAACCGTTACATTCGTAATGCATGGTAACCGTGGGTAATCAGATGCGCCATGACCTGGCGTATCCGTCGAGGGAAAATATTTCCGATTCTGATTGTTAATTGGCAAGTCCTGTCACGCTGACCGATTCGTCGCGCAATGTCTACTCTATCGGTATTGCTACTAATCTCCAGTCCTGGGAAAAACAGTTCAGATTTGAAACATACACGTAGCTATCGTCGGCCATTTCAAACGTCGTATGAATTTAGCAGGCTGATCAATGCTGGCTTGCAGAGACATGGCGCGAACCTTGCAACGGAGACACGCGTGCGGCGTTGCCGCCCGGCAAGTGAAAAATAAAGTTAGTAATTCGAAAGGATTGGCCGCAAGGAAAAGACGAGGCATGCAGTGGGTGCCGTTTGACGGCTGTACTGCATTGTCGCGACCGGTTCATGGTTGCCAGGGGTAAACACATGAATACCAACTGCCGTGTCGTGATCGCCGAAGACCACGATCTGCTACGGAACGGGCTGCGCTCGATGCTCTCGGCGCAGGGGGGCTATGACGTCATCGGCGAAGCGAGGGACGGCAAGGAAGCCTGTCAAATGGCGATGACGCTGAATCCCGATCTGATGCTGATGGACCTGTCGATGCGAGGTATGAACGGAATCGATGCTAGCGCGGCGATCAAACGCCGATCGCCGAACGTACGAATCGTCGTGCTCACGGTTCACCAGAGCGAAGAGTATGTGCGTGAGGCGCTGCGCGCCGGTGTCGAAGGCTACGTGCTGAAAGATGTCTCGTTCGATGAACTCCTGGTCGCGATGCGTATGGTTATGCAGGGGAAGAAGCATCTGAGCGCCGACGTGTATGGCTACATGGTCGACTCGTTCGTCACAGGCCGCGAGGCACCCGCGCCAAAGAAGGCGTGGGACATTCTGACGGCGCGGGAGCGCAGCGTTCTGAAACTGATCGCAGAAGGGCGCACCAACCGGCAGGTAGGGCAGTACTTGAATCTCAGTCCAAAGACGATTGAGAAGTATCGGGCCAGCATGATGCACAAGCTCAATATCGCCAATCTGACGGAATTGGTCCTGGTCGCTATCAGCATGGGTCTGCTGACTTCCCTGGCCGAGAAGTGTTCCGAGCCGAAAATTGACGACACACCTGTCCGATTGTCGGCCGATCTGGATCGACAGTCGGAATCGCCTGAAGACACGGGGTTGCCCAGGTACGGGCTGGGAGCGGGGCGTTGAGCGCGAACGGAAATTGCGCTAGGCGTTCCATGCCGCCGAGACCAGCGTTCCGCTCGTACCGAACGACTGGATTGAAAACGTGCCGCCGTGCGACTCGACCCGGTGCTGCATGCCGATGAGACCAAGCCCGGTTGTACAGGCGTCTTCCGTTGACAGAGAACGGTTTTCGTAGCCGATGCCATTGTCCTGAATCGTCATCAGGAGGCCGCCCGCAATACGCCGGAAACCGAGCGTGACTTCCGTGGCCGCTGCATGCTTGACGGTGTTGTTCAACGCTTCCTGGGCGAGTCTGAACATGTCGGCCTTCAGATGCTCCGGCACGTCCTCGTCGTCGACATCGCAGTTGAACACAACTGAGACGTTTTCGGCGCCGCGCTCGATGCGCCGGCATAGTGAACCCAAGGCGGCGGGCAGGCCGAGCTGATCGAGCATCAGCGGACGCAGCTCGCCGCATATCTGCCTCACGTCGCCGATCGTCTCGCGGATTCTGAGCACCGTTGCATCCAGCAGCTGGGCTGCGTCGTCGACCTGCCCGCGGCGTATCCGCATCAACGCATCCTCAGCCATCAGCTTGACGAGCGTCAATGCTTGCCCGAGGCCGTCGTGCAGTTCCGCTGCAAGGCGTTGACGTTCTTTCTGTTGACCCATAGTTAAATACGTCAGGTGGTCCCGCGCACTCGCATCGGGCAAACGCGTGGCATTCGCAAGCTCGGGTCCGGAAACCAGTGGCTCCTCAAAAAGCGTCAGCAACGCACTGCGCCCGGTCTGGCCGGTGGGGATCGACTGCTGGTGCAGCATGAGCTGGATCGGCTGGCCGGTGCGGCCGCCGAGTACCGTAGGAAAGGAGTGAAATTCTCGATGAGCGCTCACGGACAATTCGCTCGCGAGCGGCGCGCAAGAGCTGGCCGGCGCCATGTCGGCGAGCTGCTTGCCGACCAGGTCGGCATTCGAGTAGCCGAGGAGGGCAGCCGCAGTGCGGTTTGCCGACAGGAATGTTCCATCCGGCGTGAGAAGGGCAAGTGCCGCGCCGCGCGCATCGGTGACGCTGGCGGTACCTGGCTCGTGGGTCCGTGCCGCGATGCAAAGCTTGCGCATGGCCTCGATCAGGTCGGCCAGCTTTATCTGCAATCCCGTGGGCTCGTTTGCATCCATTGGAGCTCCCGATGCGTTTTCTTAAGGAAACCTTAAGGCTATAAGTGATTGTAGGCCTCGATTGACGCTCTCTGCAACCGGGCAAGTACTGAGTCGCGATGTGGGGACACCCCGGCTGAACGAGGCGGGTTTTCCCGCAGGCGGACATGCCCTACCGTGCTTTGGGGGCTCTCATCCAATGACGCTTGCGCGCAAATTCATGAGACTGAACATGCACGGTGGCGCGCCTTTCATGCGCTCACGCGGGTATCGACGCCGTGCTCATGATACTTCTGGAGCCAGCGATGAGAACGACCAACGTAGTCCTGATCGGCGCGGTCCTGCTAGCCGGCGCCGGACTGGCAGGTCCCGCGGCATGGTGCGCGTCTGCCGCAGACGCTGCCGATGGCGCCGACGCGCATATGCATCATCACATGATGTCGGGGACGATGCGCTCCACAGTCGACTACACGCTGCCGCCGGTGAAACTGGTCAGGGACGACGGCAAGACGGTCTCGTTGATCGATGAATTGAATGACGGCCGGCCGGTAATCCTGACTTTCATTTACACCACGTGCACCACTATTTGCCCGATGGTCAGCCAGACGCTCGAGAAGTTGCAAAGCGAGTTGGGCAGCGACCGGGACAAGGTGCACATCGTGTCGATCTCGATCGATCCTGAGCAGGACACGCCGGCACGTCTTAGAACGTATGGAGCCCGATTCGACGCCGGCCCCGAGTGGCAGCACTACACCGGCACGGTCGAGGCCAGCATTGCGACGCAGCGCGCCTTCAACGTCTATCGGGGTGACAAGATGAATCACACGCCGGTTGCATTTGTGCGGGCGGCGCCTGGAAAGCCGTGGCTGCGTATTGACGGCTTCGCGACGCCGGCGGAACTGCTGAGCGCCTACCATGACGCTGTCGCGTCCAACTAGCGGCGCACGGTGCAGACAGGAGCGACGAAATTGGCAAAACAGCACCGTGTGCTGATTGCGGAGGATCAGCATCTCTTGCGCAGCGGCCTTTGTCGCATGGTGTCCGAACTATGCGACTACAGCATCGTCGGCGAGGCGAGCGACGGACTCGAGGCATACCGTCTTGCGATTGCTACGATGCCCGATCTGATCCTGATGGACCTGTCGATGCCGGGCGGCAGCGGTTTCGAGGCGATCGCCGCAATCAAGCGCCGCGCGCCGCAGATCCGCATTATCGTCCTCACCGTTCACCGCAGCGAAGAACATGTGCGAGAGTCGTTCGCCGCGGGTGCCGACGGATATGTGATCAAGGATGCGTCATTCGAAGACCTCGTCGGCGAGATGCGGCTTGTCATGCAGGGCAAGCGCAACACGAGTCTCGACGTTTGCGGTCGCTGTGCCGGTGCACCGGACTTCGCTTCGGCTACCCGGCAAAAAGCGCACCTCTGGGATGCGTTGACCGGCCGCGAGCGGTCGGTGCTGCGGCTCGTTGTCGAGGGACACACCAATCGGCAGGTCGGCGAGCACCTGAAGCTCAGCCCGAAAACGATTGAAAAGCATCGCGCGAATCTGATGCGCAAGCTGGGCATCACGAACGTGACAGGTCTGGTGCGCATCGCGATCGACATGGGCGTGCTGACGCTGCCGGACGAAGAGCACGTGCATCACCCCTCCGTATAAGCGCGGCGCAACTGGAGGGTCTTTACCCATGTCTTTGGACGGCTCTCCCTACTTCTTGCCCGTATCGACCTGAACAAGAATGCATTCAACGGCTTCGGCAACGTCGAAGCGGTGGGTCGTTACAGGGGGAGCCGTGTACAACGAATTGTCCTCTATCAAGCCCGGCATGCCCGGGCGTCCGTGGCAGTGCGTCCGCCTTGAAAGGGGCGCGCGACGCAGCCACGGCTTCACGCTGCTCGAGCTGCTTGTGGTGATGGTCATCATCGGCTTGCTGGCAGGTCTCGTTGCTCCTCGATATTTCGAACAGGTCGGCAAGTCGAATACGAAGATCGCGCGCGCGCAGATTGTCTCGCTCGGGCAGGCGCTCGATCAATACCGGCTGGATGTCGGTTCCTATCCGTCGACCGAAGAAGGGCTGCAGGCACTGATCGCCAAACCGCAGGACGCGGCGCATTGGAGCGGGCCGTATCTGGCGAAGGCGGTGCCGGTCGATCCGTGGGATCGACCGTACCAGTATCGTTCGCCGGGCGAGCACGGCGACTACGATCTGTTTTCGCTTGGCAAGGATGGACGAGGCGGTGGCGTCGGCGAGAACACGACCGTCTCTTCGTGGTAACGGTGCACCGCGCGGTTGCCGCGACGCCGGGCCAGTAGTGGGTTGTTTGCAAGGAGAGTCGACGTGAAGTTCGTGCTGCGTGTTTTCGATACCAGTGGTGCGGTTCAGACGCTTCGCATCGATAGCGATTCTTCGTCGACTGCGGCGTCGCTTGCACGCGCGCGCGGCCTTCGTGTCGTATCGGTTCGCGCAGACGCGAGCCGGCGGCGCCAGGGGAAAAACTGGGCGGCGCTGCCCGGCGGCAGATTCAACGTCGAACTGTTCGCGCGCGAACTGGCGGCATTACTCGATGCAGGCGTCGGCGTCGTCGATGCATTGCGCACGCTCGGGGGCAACGAGCGCCGCGAGGCATCGGCACAGGTCTATCGCGAACTGTTGCGGCTACTGGAAGAGGGGCAGTCACTCTCCGCGGCGCTCGAACACGCGAGCCACATCTTTCCGCCGGTGCTTGTCGCCTGCGTGAAAGCCAGTGAGCAAACCGGCGGCCTCGCGGATAGTTTGACCCGCTATTCGCGCAACAGCGCGATGCTTCACGAACTGCGCGGCCGGGTGGTGTCGGCAGCGATCTATCCATCCGTTCTGCTGCTGGTGGGCGCGGCGGTCGTGCTGTTCCTGCTGGGTTTCGTCGTGCCGAGGTTCGCGACCTTGCTCGAGCACAGCGGGCGTGAGCTCCCGTTGCTCTCGCGCTTGCTGATCGCCTGGGGCAGCATGGTGCACGCCCACGGGGCGGAGTTGAGCGCGAGCCTCGCTGTGCTGGCGGTGGCGGCCGGTTTCGCGCTGCGCAGACCGGCGGTCCGGAGCTGGATCGCCGATCGCATGTTTGCCCTGCCGGGCATTGGGCAACACTTCCGCATCTTTCGCCAGTCGCAGTTTTATCGCACGACCGCCATGCTGGTCGACGGCGGTATTCCCGCTGTGCGCGCGTTCGATCTTGCGCGTGGGCTAGTCGGCCGCGCGGACCAGGCCGCACTCGCGGACGCCCTGCAGCAGGTGCGCAACGGCACAAAGATATCCGACGCGTTTCAGCAGGGCGGACTCGCCAACCCGATTTCCTATCGACTCCTGACGGTGGCGGAGAAGACCGGTGGCCTTGGACCCGTTCTCGACAGAATTGCCGCGTTTCAGGAGGCGCAGGTGTCTCGCACGATCGATCTGATCTCGCGTTTGATCGAACCCGCGATGATGATTTTTATCGGTGTGGTTATCGGTGGAATTGTCGTGCTGATGTACATGCCGATTTTCGAAATCGCATCGAGCATTCAATAGACCCACCTGGAGAAAGCACGTGGATACCGTCAGCACGATTCCGGCAAGCCTAAATGTCGAAACGCGTGTCGAACCGCGTGTCGAGTTGCGCGAGGCACTGCGAACGCTCGGCGAGCGGCACGGTTCCGGTATTCGCGCGCTGGAAGAGTTGATGACACAGACGGCACTGAGCGCGGACGAGATGCGCGCCCAGTTGGCTGTGCAATTTCGCATGAAGCCGATCAGCATGCGCGAGTTGAATCAGTACGAGCCTGATTTCGACGTGATGTCGTTTGTCGAAGCGACGACCCGCCTGTGCGTGTGTTTTCGCGAGGCAGATGGAACAAGCGGCACAAACGGCTCAGGCGGTACAAACAGTGGCAAGGGTCTGCTGTTCGTCATCGCCGATCCGCTCGACGCGCGCACGCGAGGCTGTGTCGAACACCGCATGCGCTCGCGGCCGACCGTGCCGTACAGCTGGGCGCTCGCGAGCGCTGGGGACATCAGCGCGTATTTGGCCGTGCGCGAAAAAGACGTGCGGGCGATGGACTCGCTCGCGTTCGACGACCCGATCCAGAGTGCAGTCGATCCGTCTTCGCTCGCGTTGACGCTGCAGGGCATCAGTAGTGACGACAGCCCGGTGGTGAGGCTGCTCAACTCGACGATCTATGACGCGCTGAAGATGATGGCGAGCGACATTCACCTCGAATGCCGCGCCAACGGGTTAATGATCAAGTGCCGCGTGGACGGTGTGCTGACTGTGGTCGGCCGGGTCGAAGGCCGCGATGTCGCGGACCAGGTCCTGTCGCGCGTGAAAGTGATTTCCGAACTCGACATTTCCGAGCGCCGCGTTCCGCAGGATGGGCGTTTCAAAGCGCAGTACGCGGGACGTGACATCGATTTCCGCGTGTCGATCATGCCGAACCAGTTCGGCGAGGACGCGGTGCTGCGGATCCTTGACCGCTATCAGCTTTCGCAGGCCTCCGGCGGTCTGACGCTCGAGGCGCTGGGCTTTCAGCAGGCTGATACACGTTTCATGCGCTCGGTCGCATCGATGCCGTACGGGATGCTGCTCGTGACCGGGCCGACCGGCAGCGGCAAGACGACGACGCTCTACGCGATTCTGACTGAGATCAACAACGGTCTTGAGAAGATCGTGACGATCGAAGACCCGGTCGAATATCAGCTGGGCGACATCCTGCAGATTCCGGTCAACGAAGCGAAGGGCCTGACGTTCGCGCGCGGACTGCGATCGATTTTGCGGCATGACCCGGACAAGATCATGGTCGGCGAAATCCGCGATCCGGAAACAGCGCAAATCGCCGTGCAGGCAGCGCTGACCGGCCACCAGGTGTTCACCACCGTGCACGCGAACAACGTCTTCGACGTGATAGGCCGCTTCACGAACATGGAGGTCGATCCTTACAGCTTCGTGTCCGCGCTCAACGGCGTCGTTGCCCAGCGTCTCTTGCGGCAGTGCTGTCCGGATTGCACGACCGATGAAGCGGTCGACGCGGACACGCTGGTCCGTTCGGGCATCGATCCGGATACCGCCGGCAGCTACCTGTTTCATCGCGGCACGGGCTGCGCGGCGTGCCGCGGCAGCGGGTACCGCGGACGCCGCGCAATTGCAGAAGCATTGCGCATGAACGACGAGTTGCGGCAACTGCTGTCGGAACGCGCACCGCTTGGGGCTATCAAGGCGGCAGCGATGCGCTACGGCATGCAGTCGCTGCGTACCGCTGCAGTCGAGCTCGTGAAGCGCGGCGAAACGACTCTCGAGGAGATTAACCGTGTCACCATGGTTGAATAGTCCGGTTGCAATCGGAGTCGGCACACGTGAGATTGTCGTCGGTGCGCGCGTGCCTTGGCCGTTACGCCTGCGCAAATCGGCATCTGCCGCCGAGCCTGCCAGCGTTGCGATTCCCGAGGAGCAGTGCTGCACTGAACCGGGTGCACTCGACACGCTGCGCAGAGCGCTTGCTGACACGCTCATCGCAACGCCCGCCGCCGATGCGGCGCCAGTGCCGCAGGAGTTTGTGCAGAAGCGCAACGCACACGTGGTGCTGGATGATTTCTGGGGCAATCACGCGATCTTGCGTGGCGATTTCCGCACGCTGCGCGCGCGCGAACTCGAAGAGATCGCGTTAGCGCATTTCACCGATACCTATGGAATTGACGGTGCGTCGCTGGTGGTCCGTTTCGGCGTGCAGCGCGGCGGCCGGGCTCTGTTTGCCAGCGCGATGTCGCGCGAACTGCTTGCCGGTATCCACGACGTGAGCGCAGCCGAACATGTCGGGATTAGCCGCTTGACGTTATGCCTTCCGGAGATGCTCAATCGCATCGGCGATGCGGCCGAGGGCGGTGAGGCGCTGCTGCTGTTCGTCGCGGACGAGCAGATGCAGGCGGTCATGATCGAACAGAATCGCTGGGTCGCCTACGATGCACAACGCCTGTTTCCTGGAGATGCGGACGACGCGTCCCGGCTGGCCGAACTGGCCGAGCAGTTGTTCGAACGCTCGGCAACCCGGGCGAACCTGAAGCACGAAGACTGCAAAATCTTTCTGTTCGGGATCGAGACCGAGTTGGCGCCGTTCGAAGCGCGTTTCGCCGCGGCAATCCGGCAGGCGCCGCCGGCGGACCACTCGCCCGCGCATCGGCTGATGGAGTGTGCGCAATGATCCCGCGCCTTGACCTCGACTTCAGCCGGCGCCGCGCCACCCCTGCGGCGGGCGGGTTGATCCTGCTGTGCGCCGCTGCCGTGCTGTTGCTCGCAAGCGGCGCGCGGCTCTGGCATGCGCACTCGGAAAACGATCGTGCGCAGGCACAACTGGAGGCCGTCCAGCGGCAGACAATGGCGAGCCGGCATGTGGCGAAGACGCCGCTGACGCCGGCTGCCCGGCTCGCGGAAAAGCAGAGCCAGTCGGTTCTGCGTGAACTGACCGTGCCGTGGCAGGACCTCTTCTCGATCGTCGAAGACTATCCGGATCACGATGTCGCGCTGATCGGCATCGATCAGAACCCCGCGCAAAGCCAGATCCGTATCACGGCCGAGGCGAAGAACTTCGACGCGATGATTGCCTACCTGAAGTATCTGCAGAGCAGCGTTCTGCTGCGGGAAGCCGTGCTGAACGATCACCTGATCGAGACGAACGTACCGGGCAAACCCGTGCGTTTCCAGATCACTGCCGTCTGGAGGAAATGATGAAAGCAGACCAGTTGCAGGACATGCTGTTGACGCTGCGCTTCGAGATGCAGCGCTCGTTCGGCCTGCCGGGACTGCTCGGCGTGCTGGTGATTGGTGTTGCCGCCATCGTGGCCGTCTCGACGCCCAGTGTGGAGTCCGGGACGCACGGAATGGGTGAGATGCAGGATGCCGCGCGAGTCGCGCGGACTGCGAACGCGCATCACCTTGCCGGCGAACGTAGCGCGGCGGTGGATCCAGTCGCACTCGATACCTTGCCGGGACTGTTCCCGGGTTTCACGCAAAGCGCGAACGATATCGCGGTGATATTCGCGCAGGCCCGCGATAGCAATCTGACGCTCGGCTCAGCCGAATACCAGGTGACGACCGAAGCCGGTGCGCCCTTTACGCGGTATCAGGTGCTATTGCCTGTCAAGGACCAGTACAGTGCGATCCGGCGTTTTCTCGCGGCAGTCCTGAACAACGTGCCCAATGCGGCGCTCCAGGCGATCCACGTCGAACGTCCCGCAGTCGACGGCAATATTCTCGATGCGCGGGTCCGCTTCGAGCTCATCTACCGGACTGCACAGCCATGAACCTCGCTCTGGTCAAACGCGTTCGAGCGCATCTGCCGGACAGCGCAGCCATGAAACCCGCTCTGGTCACACGCGTGTTGCTGACGTTCTGCGGGATCGCCGTCGTGGGACTCGGGTATCGCGCGCAGGTGGCGGCGACCCAGACGCCGGTGGTGCTTGCCGCGCTCCACGGCAAGGGGCATGACGACGTGCGGGCGCGGCCTGCTTCCGCTCATCTTCAGTCCGCCGCGTCTGCCGTGCCAGCAACCTCGCGGGGAGCGGCGCCAGTCCCGGTTCCTGCGTCGCGCGTCGGCGCTGCCAATGCGAAGCCGACGATAGCGGTGACGCCACGCGCAAAGCTGATCGCCCTGCGCACGCCGCTGTCCGTCGAATCGGCCAACAATCCGTTCGCCGCCTCTTCGTGGCTTCCGCCGCCGCCTCCAGTCGAGGTGCCGGTCGTACCCGAGGTGCGGGCACCGGCGCCGACTGCGCCGCCCGTGCCTTTCACGTACGTGGGCGAGCTGGATGCGAAGGCGGCCAAGCCGCAGGTATTTCTCAGCAACGGCGAGCGGTTGCTGATCGTTTCGCCGGGCGAAGTGGTTGATGACCAGTACCGCGTCGAATCGGTTTCGGAATCCGACGTGGTGCTGACCTATCTACCGCTTAACCAGACGCAGTCCGTATCCATTCCAAGAGAGGCAAAGTAGATGAAAACCTCACGCACACGGGGTGCGAGCCGCAATGGGGACAGCGGCCCGGCGAACCATCTCTTGCCATCTGTCCCGTTCCGTGCTCAGTGCACCCCAATCGGAGGGATCGCGAGAAAGCGTGCGCTCGCGGTCGCTATCGCCATGCTTGCCGTCAGCGGTTGCATGCAAATGCCGGCCCGGCAGGACAATCCGACCGGCGCCGAGGCGAAAGTCGACTATCTGAACGACCGCAATAGTCAGGTCAACGCGCTGCTCGATCAGGCCGACCAGTTCCGTCTGAGCTACCAGTTCGATGCCGCGATCCAGAAGCTCTACGCGGCAAGCCAGATCGATCCGACCAGCGAACGCGGCCGCAAGATCGGCGCGCTGATCGACCAGGACCGCCGGGATCTTACGACCCTGCAGGAAGCGGACCGCATGATGCAGCGCGGCTCGCTTGCACCGGCGTCCGATCGCGTGCACCGCGTGTTGTTGAGGAATCCGACCAATGCGCTGGCGTTGCAGATGAAAAAGGAAATCGACGATAAGATCCGGCAGCAACGCGCGGACAGGGAAGAGGGGCTCGCCGCTTCGTCGATCATGCGCACGCCGATCACACTGCAGTTTCGCGATGCCAACGTGCGCATGGTCTTCGAAGCGTTGTCGCGCACTTCGGGATTGAACGTCATCTTCGACCGCGATGTCCGTGCGGATTTGAAGACGACCATCTTCGTGACGAACGCGTCACTGCAGGATACGGTCGATATGATCCTGATGCAGAATCAGCTCGACAAGAAGCAACTCAACGCGAATACGCTTTTCATCTACCCGGCGACTCCCGCCAAGCAGCTTGAATATCAGGAATTGAAAGTACGCACGTTCCAGTTGTCGAACGTCGAAGCCAAACAGATTCAGTCGTTGCTGAAGAGCCTGCTTAAGATCAAGGAAGTCGTGATCGACGAGCGCGCGAATACCGTAACGATCCGCGGCACCCCGGACACCATCAAGGTTGCCGAAGAGATGATCGCCGCGCAGGATCTGCCTGAACCGGAGGTGATGCTGGAAGTCGAGGTGCTGGAGGTCTCGCACGAACGCTTGTCCAATCTCGGGATCGAATGGCCAAATTCGTTCTCGGTGTCGACACCGTCCACGGTGGACACATGGGGCGCGTTGCACCATCTTCCCATCAATGCGCTGAATGTCAGCGGTCTGTCTGCGACGGCAAACTTCAAGCTTACGGATACCGACGCGAATTTGCTGGCGAGTCCACGTATCCGGACGCGCAACAAGGAGAAGGCCCGGATCCTGATCGGCGACAAGTTGCCGGTGATTTCGAGTTCCAGCACGCCCAGCACGAGCGGACCGTCATACACGCAAATGATTCAGTACATCGATGTCGGCATCAAGCTCGAAGTGGAGCCACAGGTCTATCGGGATGGCGATGTCGGCATCAAACTGAATCTCGAAGTCAGCAATATCACCAATACGATCCAGAGCGGCAATTCGCAAACAGGTCTGAGTTCGCTCGCCTATCAGATAGGAACGCGTAGCGCGTCGACAAGCCTGCGTCTGAGAGACGGCGAAAGCCAGATTCTCGGCGGGCTGATCTCTGATCAGGACCGCAGGTCGGCCGACAAGGTGCCTGGCCTCGGGCAGTTGCCCATCCTCGGGCGCCTGTTCTCGGACCACAACGGCGACCATGTGAAGACGGAGATCGTATTGCAGATCACACCGCACATTGTGCGGCCGCAGCTCGCAGCGGATGTGGACACGCAGGAGGTCTGGTCCGGCACCGACGTCAATGTGCACGCCGACCAGCTTCGGCTCGATCCCGTCATGGCCGCCGCGGCGGTGCCCGGAGCGCCTGCTGTAAGGGCGCTGCCTGGCAGCGTAGGCGGTGGCACGGTGGGCGGCAAGTCCGCACAGGCGGGTGCGGCGGCGAACGGTTCGACGACGGCGCCCGCGACCGGTTCGTTTGGGCAACTACCGCCGCCGCAGCGCACGACGCCGCCACCCGCACCCTACGGCGGACGCTTTGCGCCGCAATCGACCGCGCCGGCGCCGGTGCCGGTTCCCAATGCGCCGCCGGCAGCGGAGCAGGCGGGAGGAGAGGCCGAACCGGGCGCTGGGGCGAACGCGGCGCCGGCGGCCACCCAGCCGCCCGCGCCTCCCCCGGCTGCACCCGCACCGGCGCCCGCGCCCGCTCCGTCGATCTTGCAGATGCCGCCGGGTGACATGGGCAACGATAACCCGCTTCGCTCGATTCAGAACGGGTATTGAGCCGTGGCCATGCCGACGAACACAGTCCGCTCGCGTGGCGCAAGCCGGCCCGATCAGCGTGGATTCACGTTGATCGAGCTGGTGATTACGCTCGCGCTTGTGGCTATCCTGTCGCTCGCGATCATGCCGTTCTCCGAACTGATCGTGCAGCGTCAGAAGGAACAGCAGTTGAGCGCCGCGTTGCGCGAGATTCGCACGGCACTCGACGCATATAAGGATTCGAGCGACGTGGGTTTGATCGACAAGGAGGCGGAGGCGTCCGGCTATCCGCCGTCGCTGACCGTGCTCGTGACGGGCGTGCCCAATGCGAAGGATCCGAAAGGCAGTCTGTTGATGTTCCTTCGCCACGTGCCGCGCGATCCGTTTTTTTCTGGCGATCCGGACACGGCCGCGGAAGACACCTGGAACGTGCGGTCCTATGGCGTGCCGCCGGATCAGACCGGCGCCGATGGGCCGTCCGGGAATGATCAGGCCGGCAAGGACGTGTTCGATGTGTCGTCGAAATCCAATCGCGCCGGCATCAACGGCGTTCCGTACAAACAATGGTGACGGTGCATCATGAAACCCGCTCATACGCGCAGATTCCGCGCATTTACGCTGATCGAACTGGTTGTCGTGATGGCGATCATTGGCCTGCTTTTGACGATCGCTCTGCCGCGTTATATGCACAGCATCGAACGCGGCAAGGAGCAGGTCCGGCAGCAGAACGTCGCCGTGATGCGCGATGCGATCGATAAATACTACGGTGACAACGGCCAGTACCCGGATACGCTCGATGAACTGGTGACGAAACACTATCTGCGGGCGGTTCCGGTCGATCCGGTCAACGGCGACGACAAGTGGGCGGTAATCGCCTCGCCCGATGAAAGCAAGACGGGCGTGTACGACGTCGTGCCGGCGAGTGGTGCGCAGGGCACGCCTGCCGATCCGGCAGGAGCAGGCAAGTGAGTCGCGGCGCATTCTCAGCGCGAGGCGGCGCGCGCATTTCGTCGGTATCGAAGCGGGCTGCGCGACGCCGTGCCTCGCTTTGCGCCGCGCGCCAGCGTGGGCTCGTGATGCTGGCGCTATTGATCGCGCTGATGTTGATGTCGATTGCGTTAGCGGGCGCGCTGGATGTCTGGTCGTTGGAACGTCGGCGCGAGCAGGAGAAGCAACTGTTGTTCGTGGGTGACCAGTACCGGCAGGCAATCGTGCGGTATTACCGCGTTGGTCGCGTCTACCCCGCGTCGGTCGACGATCTGCTGGACGACGCGCGCTTCCCGGTTCCGATGCATCACCTGCGTCAGGCATACCCGGATCCGGTCACCGGCAAGACCGATTGGCTCTTCTTGCGGCAGGGCGATCGCTTTTATGGTGTGTATAGTAGCTCGGAGGCGCCGACGATCAAGCGCGCGGAGTTCCCGCGGCGATACGTAGACTTCGAGACCGAGCAGACTTACGGCGGGTGGAAATTCATCTACCTTGCGCCGGGGCTGCGCAGCACGCCCACCACTGCCGTTCCGGCGGCGCCCGGTCGTCCAGTGCGGACCATTGATCCACAGAATGGTGCGCTCCGCTTTCCGTCGGCAGGCTTCGGTGCAAACAGGATTGGTGGTCGTTAGCGTTGCAGGAGCAAGCCTCAGCTCTTCCACTACGGTCTCTCCTACAGGATGAGCCGTATCGACTACCAACCGAAGCGCTGGTGCCGCCCGGCGGTATCCTACTTGTATCGATCCCGATCATCTGAACGTTTTCCGAAGCCGAGGAGTTGCGAAACATGACCGAGCCATCACCAGCCATCGAAATCGAAACCGCGCCAGATCCCAGATTCGCCGTCATCCTGATGCACGGTCTCGGCGCCGACGCCAATGACTTCGTGCCGCTTGTCCCCGAATTGCGCCTCACCGGCGGACCCGCTGTGCGCTTCGTGTTTCCCAATGCACCTGAGATTGCCGTTACGGCAAACGATGGCTACGTGATGCGCGCGTGGTACGACATACGGTCGTTTCAGGACGTTAATCGACAAGTTGACGAAGCCGGTATCGAATCGTCTTGCGCGACCGTGCGGCGATTGATCGAAGTGCAGAACCAGCGCGGCATTCCGACTTCGAACATCTTTCTCGCGGGTTTTTCGCAGGGCGCGGCGATGACCTATTCAGCAGGACTGACGCACCCTGAGGCGCTTGCCGGCCTGATCGTGATGTCGGGCTATATACCGTCGCAAGGCTTTGTGGACAGCCGGTTGAGCGCCGCAAACAGCAGCACGCCGATTTTTGCCGCGCATGGCATACACGACGACGTGTTGCCAATCCGGCTAGGGGAGGCCGCGCGTGACTTTGCGATCGCGCGAGGTTGCAACGTCGCCTGGAGTGCGTATCCGATGCCGCATTCGGTGTGTGAGGAGGAGATCGCGGCGTTGCGCGTGTGGCTCGGCGGGCGCCTCACGGGCTCTCGTTGAATGCGCCGCAGCGTCTATTCGTGGAGCACAAGTATCGCGGATGGCGCCCCGGCGATGCGTACGTGTGCGCAGACGGCGGACTCGCGGGGAGTGGGCTGAAGGAATATCCTGTTCACTCACGCCTCAGCCGGTATCACCACCCGCTACCGGCAACACCGTGCCGGTGATATAGCTCGCCTCGTCTGAAGCGAGGAACAGAATCGGCGCGACCTGTTCGTCGATGCTGCCGTAGCGTTTGAAGAAGGTGGATTCCGTGACCTGCTTCACCGCGTCGCCCATCCAGAGCTTTTCCTGTTCGCTGTCGCCAGCGGTATTGCGAGGAACGCGTCGCGCTGGTGCGTCGGTCCCGCCCGGTGCAGTGGCGACTACACGGACGTTGTGCTCCGCGTACTCCATCGCCAGTGACTGCGTGATCGCGTTGACACCGCCCTTGGCCGCCGAATAGGGTACACGGCGGATACCGCGCGTGGCATTCGAGGAGACGTTGACGATGGTGCCGCCACCGCGCGTGAGCAGGTGCGGCAACACAGCATGGCAGGCATAAAGCGTAGGCATGAGTGATCGGCGAATTTCCGCGTCAATCTGCTCAGGTTCGAACTCAGCGAATGGACGCATGCGAATCGCGCCACCAACGCCATTGATCAGTATGTCGATGCCGCCAAACTTGCTCACTGCAAAAGCCATCGCCGATGCCGCGCCTTCGTACGTCTCGAGGTCGGCAACAAAGCCTGCCGTCTCCGTGCCGCTTGCTTCAGCAGCGACTTCAGAGACGAACTCCGCGCGGTCGACGAACAGCACCTTGCCACCTTCAGCGGCCGCACGCAGCGCTACGGCGCGACCAATGCCCTGTGCCGCGCCTGTGACGACCATGACCTTGCCGGCAAATCGTTGCGTGCTCATGCGGTCCTCGGTGCTGCGTTAGGAGTGAACTTCTCGTAGTGGAAGCTGTTGGGCTTCACGCCGTTATCGTCGAAATGCTTACGCACTGCATCGACCATCGGTGGCGGCCCGCACAAATAAACGTCGACGTCACCATCATTCAAGGCCTCGGCCGGCATGTGCTGCGTCACCCAACCTTTGCGGGGATGAGTCGAATCCGTGTCGGCCACGACGGTGGCGTAGGTGAAATTCGGCAACTTCGCCACGTAGGCTTCAATGGCATCGACCTGCACCAGATCGAGGTCGCGGGTCACGCCATAAATCAGGTGGACCTTCTGCTGCGAGTCGGTACGCGCCAGCACTTCCAGCATCGACAGGAACGGAGCCAGACCCGTGCCGCCAGCGAGGAACAGCAACGGCCGCTCCACGGCGCGCAGATAGAAACTACCGAGCGGCCCGATCAGTTCCAGCTTGTTGCCAGGCTGCGCGGAATCGAGCCAGGTGCTCATCACGCCACCGGGAATCCGCTTGATCAGAAAACTGATTTTCGATTGCCCCGGAGCCGATGAGAAAGAATACGAGCGATGCTGGCCGCTGCCGGGAACATCAATGTTGACGTACTGGCCCGCCAGGAATACCGGCGCGCTTGCATCCACGTCCAGTTCGAGTACGACTGCCGCATCGTTGTGCGGCTCCACCTTCGATACCGTCGCGGCGAACCGGCTCTGTTCAGTCTTGCATGCAGTGGAAGAGGCGGGCACGGCAATCACACAATCGCTTTGCGGCACCATCTGGCAGGTGAGTACAAGGCCACTGTCTTTCTCGTCGTCGCTCAGCGCGTCTTCAATGTAATCGTCGCCAAGGTCATAGCTGCCGCTTTCGGCGCGGCACTTGCAGGTGCCGCACACGCCATCGGAGCAATCCATTGGCAGGTTGATTTTCGCGCGAAAGGCGGCATCGAGCACCTTTTCGCCCGGCTTGCATGCGACGAAGCGGGTCACGCCGTCTTCGAAGTTCAGTGCAATGTTGTAAGTGGACATGTTGTCTCCTCTACTTCCAGTTCCCTCCCGGCGCTCGACGTCAAACGTGGTAAATGTCAAGCACCTGGCGGATGTAATCGTTCTTCAGCACGATTTTCTTGCTGGCAATCAGCAGGGCATCGTCGACCTTTCGCAACGTAACGAACATCGTGCCGAAAAAATGATCGTTGATTCTGTAGCGGTGGCTGAGCGTGTCGAAGTTGTAGCGCACGTCCACTTCGTTGCCGCGTTCGGCCAGCACTTCCACATTGGTGACGTTGTGACTGGTCCGCGGTTCAGGCATCGACGCGCTACTGCGTTCGGTCTTGATGCGGAACACCCGGTCTTCCAGGCCGCCACGGTCCGGGTAATACATCAGCGAGATCTGACTCTCGTGGTCATCGGTGAGCCGGTCGTCGTCGTCCCACGCGGGCATCCAGTAGGTGACGTCCTCGGCGTAGCAGGCGAGCCAATCGTCCCACTGGCGGTCGTCGAGCAGACGCGCTTCGCGGTAAAGCGTGGCGCAGATTTTGGGGTAGTCGAAGCTCATGCCACGGTCTCCTCTTGTTCTTTCTTCAGTGCATCGCGCATCACTTGCACCCAGTATTCGTGCTGGCAGACAAACAGGCCTTCGTCTTCGCTGCGCTCGCCTGAGATGAGCGGCTTCATGCCCATGCTTTTCGCGTTCGCGTCGGGACCTTCGACCCACAAGGGCGCGCCGCGCGAAAGGTCGTTCCACATCGCCGTGGTGCCGGCATAGCCGGCCTGGCAGGCGCGGAACTCTTCGAGGTCATCCGCGGTACCCATGCCCGTGACGTTGAAGAAATCCTCGTATTGGCGAATGCGGGTTGCGCGGTCGGCTGCGCTCTCACCCTTGGGGGCAAAGCAGAAGATGGTGACTTCGGTCTTGTCGACGCTCAGCGGGCGTATCACGCGAATCTGGGTGCTGAACTGGTCCATCAGGAACACGTTCGGATACAGGCACAGGTTTCGAGTCTGGTTGACGATGAAATCCGCCTTGACTTCGCCGACGCGTGCCTTGATTTCCTCGCGGTATTGATAAACCGGTCGGACTTCCGGGTTCATCGTCTTGGTCCACAACAGAATGTGGCCGTGGTCAAAGCCGTACACGCCGGCTACCGACTTGCTCCAGCTATTCGCATCCACAGCCTTCGTGCCATCGACCTTGCGGCGGTCCATCGTCGCAGCGTAGTTCCAGTGCACGGTGCTGACGTGATAGCCGTCGCAGCCGTTCTCCATCTGCATCTTCCAGTTGCCGTCGTAGATGTAGGAGGAGTTGCCCCGCAATACTTCAAGTCCGTTCGCAGCCTGGTCGACGATCTGGTCGATGATGACCTTGGTCTCGCCGAGGTAGTCCTCGAGCGGTTTCGCGTCCGCGTTGAGGCTGCCGAACAGGAAGCCGCGATAGCTCTGGAAGCGCGCGACTTTCTTCAGATCGTGCGAGCCGTTGGTGTTGAACTGCACCGGATATTCGGTGGTCTTCACGTCCTTCACTTTCAGGAGCTTGCCGGTGTTGGCGAAACTCCAGCCATGGAACGGACAGGTGAAGGTGCCTTTGTTGCCGTGTTTTTTCCGGCAAAGCATGGCGCCTTTGTGCGCGCAGGCGTTAATGACCGCGTGTAGTTCGCCGTTTTTGTCGCGAGTGATCACGATCGGCTGGCGGCCAATCCAGGTGGTGTAGTAGTCGTTGTTGTCGGCAACCTGGCTTTCGTGAGCCAGGTACACCCAGTTGCTCTCGAAGATATGTTTCATCTCGAGCTCAAACAGATCGGCGTTGGTGAAAATATCGCGGCGGCAACGGAATACGCCGTTTTGCTTGTCGTCCTGAACGGCGGTATGCAGCAGTTCATCCAGTTGCGAGGCTTTGTCGATAATTGCAGACATGCGTGCTCTCCCTACGCGTGCGCCAGGTCATGGAGCACGCGCATCGGTGTCGAAAGATTCTTGCGAAAGATTGAGCGGCAGCGGGGGTACGACGTAGCTGCCGCGTTTAGCGGTCAGGCGATAGCAGACGCACGCAGACGATGGACGGCCTGGTTATCCTTGCCCTGAACCAGCGGAGTCAACGCGATGTTGAACTCGATTTCCTTGTACGCGTCGGCCTTCATACCCAACGCAGTGCCGCCGGTCTTTTCGACGACATGCGGAATCAGATCCTCGCGGGTCGCGTAGGCGAAGTCATCCCAGATCAGCGGATCGCCTTCAATATTGATTTGCGTCGTCAGCTTGCGGTGCTTGTCGCTGGTGACGAAGAAGTGCACGTGCGCCGGGCGGTTGCCATGGCGGGCGAGCACGTTCAACAGTTGTTGGGTCGCGCCCTGCGGCGGGCAACCGTAGCCCACGGGCATGAGCGTACGGAATTCGTACTTGCCGTCGGAACCGGTGCTGACCGCTCCGCGCAGGTTGAAGTCGCTCTGCGCGCCGGTCGGGTCGAAGTGCGAATAGAAGCCTTTTGAATTTGCGTGCCAGCATTCGACCACCGCACCTGCGACAGGTTTGCCATCCGGGCCGGTCACGGTGCCGCGGATCACCAACGGGCCAGCATCCTCGTCCGGATCGATATCAATTTTCGACACGCCATCGTGCACCGGCGCACCGGCGACATACAGCGGGCCTTCGATAGTACGCGGCGTGCCACCGGTGATTTCAGCAGCCTTGTCCTCTGCATCCATGCGAATGTCGAGATACTTCTCGAGACCGAGACCTGCGGCAAGCAGGGCCGCTTCGCCGTCCTGGCCGAGCTTGTTGAAATAGTGAACGCCGGCCCAGATTTCATCGGGCGTCATGTCAAGGTCGTCGATGGCCTTGAACAGATCGCCCAACAGGCGATGGACAATTTGCTGGGCGCGAGCACTGCCGTCCTGGCTACCGACGTTAGCAGCGGCCTTTAATAGGTCCTGCGCTTCCTTCGTATCGAACACTTTGACGCTCATGTCTGCTCCGGAATCTCTATTTTCTTTGGGGTAAACCCTTGTTTTAGCGACCCCTTGGATATGCTTGAAAGGTATAATGGGTGCTGAAACAGAGTGTGAATGCAGGATAGTGGACGCCGGAAGGCCTCGTCCAACACTGATTTAGTATCGGTCTATATCTACAAGGTATTGAAATGGAGCTGCGCCATCTTCGCTATTTCGTCGCCGTAGCCGAGGAACGTAATTTCACGCGCGCTGCGCAGCGGCTGAACATGGCCCAACCGCCTCTGAGCCGTCAGATACAGCAACTTGAAGAGATTCTCGAGGTGCAGTTATTCCAGCGCGACTCGCGCCCGTTGAAGCTCACGGAGACGGGCAAGTTTTTCTATGCTCATGCCGTCCAGTTGCTGGCTCAGACGTCTGAACTCGAATCAATGACGCGGCGCGTGGGCAACATCGAGCGCAGCCTCTCTGTCGGTTTCGTGGGTTCGACGTTGTACGGCATGCTGCCAAAAATCATCCGGCGCTTTCGCGACGAGAACACGACCGTCGAACTCAGCCTCCATGAGATGTCGACGATGGACCAGATTCGCGCGCTGAAAGACGGTCAGATCGATGTCGGGTTCGGCCGTATCCGGCATGAGGACGCCAACATCCGCCGGGTGATTCTTCGCGAGGAGAAGATGATTGTCGCCTTCCCGGAGGGCCATGCACTCTCATTGGGCAAGCCCGTCCTCGGGCTCAGCGACCTGGTCAACGAGACCCTGATTATTTTCCCCAAGGCGCCGCGGCCCAGTTATGCAGACCAGGTACTATCGGCATTCGCAGACCGTGGTCTCAAGCCTCGTCGCATATATGAAGTACGGGAGTTGCAGATTGCGCTGGGCCTCGTCGCAGCGGGGGAAGGCATTTCCGTCGTTCCGAGTAGCGTGTATGGCCTGAAGCGAGACGACGTGAGTTACAAGGAACTGGACGACCCCACGCTGGTGTCCCCAATCATCATGAGCACGCGAATGCTCGACGAGTCGCGCGACCTTCGGGAACTGCTTGAACTCATCTACCGGTTGTACGAGGAGGAAAGGGTGCCTTACGCGCCCCGTAACGATGCCGGGCGGTGATACTCGCTGACTGCCCGACGCCATCAGTAGGAAACTCCCAGGTAGCCTGAAACGATTGACCAGCGTGTACTAGAGTGTACTTACGACGCCTTCAACGGAGGTTCTGCCGTGGATACTCATTCGATTCTGGGCATGATTCACGCCGAAGAGGCTTTACTGGTCTCCATCGTACGGTCGTTACCTCCGGACATCAGACGCGCGGTCGCCAACGATTTTCATGAGCAGGTTGAACTCGCCGGGACTTCGCACCTGAATCCGACAACCGATCGGGAAGCGAGCGACGCGTTCAAGGCACACATGAAGAGGTTGTCGATCATGCTTGCCTCGCTGTCGTGAAGAGACGTCGATCAGTCCGAGGCGCCATGTGTGGCGTGCACGGCTCATGCTGATCCTTTTCATTGCGCCCGCAGGTCTGTTTCGCGATGGCGTCGCGCGTCTGCTTGGTGAGGTGGCGGACGGCGCCGAAGTGAAATGCGCCGACTACACATTGAACCCTTTCGACCACGGGCAAACGGTCGACGTACTCGTGCTCGACGGTGACTATCTGCCGGAAGCGCTTACTACCGCAAGCGCTTCTCGCCACGGTGCACCTAATCTGCCCGTGCTTGCACTGCTGACCTCGGTCGATCCTCAGACCGTCGAGCAATTCATCTCGGCAGGCGTGGCAGGTCACCTGGGTAAATCGGAGTCCACCAATGCACTGATCAGTGCGCTGCGCCTCCTCGCTGCCGGCGGGCGGCATCTGCCATCGGACATTCGCTTATCGGCGTCCACCGCGGACACCGCCGGTACCGCTTCCACCGACGCGCTGCCAAAGTCCGCCGGCGCGGCCGAACCCAATTCCGACTTTCTGACCCCTCGCCAACTGCAAGTGCTGGCGCTCGCGGCGCGCGGCGATTCGAACAAGTCGATCGCGCGGCAGTTGAACATTACGGAAGGGACCGTAAAAGTGCACTTATATACGGTGTACAAAGCACTCAAGGTTGGCAGTCGCGGGCAGGCGAGCGTTGCCGCGGCGCGCTTGCAGAAGGTCGGCGATGTGCAGCTTCACCACGCGCTGGACGGCCAGCTTTCAATCAGTCGACTGCTGGCTTATACGGCGCCCACCCGTTTTCAATCTGGCCACGTTCTCTTTCACAAAGATGACCGAAGCGATGCGCTTTACTACATGGTGCGCGGAACAGTCATGCTCGAGGAGATCGGCATCGAGGTGGGGCAGGGCACGATACTGGGCGAAATCGGGCTCTTCTCTCCGGACCATCGGCGCACGTGCACGGCCCGTTGCAAAAGCGAATGCGAATTACTGGTGGTCTCGGCGACCGACGCGATGCGACTTTATTACCAAGATCCGGATTTCGCCACCTTTCTGATTCACTTGATTACCCGCCGATTGGAGGCCGATAAGCTGCGCACGAAGCGTTAATCGCGACGCTCGAACGCTTATTGCAGACACGGCAATTCAACGTGCTTCAACTTTGTCCGATATCGACTGACATAAAGCGGACCGCGGGCAAAAAAAGCCATTTTCCCGATGTTTTTTTGACCTATAACACATACAAATCGCCAGTCTGCTGAAGACATCGGCCGCGCGTCCGCGTCGCCCCGTCAGGCGGCGAGATTCACCATTTCGAGCATTTCGGCTCAACGCTGAAAGGTTGCGCTTGCGTGGGCGCGGCTCTTCCGACGTGACATTTGAAAGAATGCGCTGGGACAGTGAAGTCCTTTGCGTATAGGACCGTGCACGCCCACAAAATGGCTTGAATAAACGTCATGGCAGATTTCCCCCATTTACCGGATGGCCTGGTTTGTGTCGTTCGCTCCGTGCTGTTTATGGATCTCGTTGAATCCTGCAGGCTGATGCAGGATAACGAGGTCGAAGCAGCGCGGCGCTGGCGCGCGTTCAAGGCGCGGATCGAGAATGAATTGGTGCCTGCGCATGCCGGCCGCCTGATCAGAACCGAGGGCGACGGACTCATGGTCACGTTCGTGCGCCTGCAGGATGGACTCGCCGCGACCTTTGCGATCCAGCGCGCGTCGCGCGAGGCCAACGCAGGCGAGCCGGCGAGCACGCACATGCTCTTGCGGATGGGCTTGCACGTCACGGAGTTGTACGAAGACGAGCGTGATGTGTACGGCCGCGGCGTCAATCTGGCTGCGCGCCTCTACACGCTGGCGGGACCGGGAGAGATCGTGGTGTCCGCGCAGGTACGGGACCAGCTGACGTCCGAACTGGATGCGGAAATCGACGACCTCGGCGAATGCCATCTGAAGCATTTCGAGCATCCGGTGCGTGCCTATCGGATCGGCCCGCCTGGGCCACGTCCGCTGATCGAGCGTGGCGCTGGTTTTTTGCCGGAGCTGCGGCCCACCATTGCGGTGATTCCTTTCATCTTGCGTGGCGGCGGCGTCGAACAGCGGATGCTCGGCGAAGTGCTCGCTGACGAAATCATTTCCTCCTTGTCTCGCACGGCCGAGCTTCAGGTGATCTCGCGTTTGTCCACGACCGCGTTTCGCGAGCGCGGCGCGTCGCTCGACGAAATCAGCGGGTTTCTCGGCGCGCGTTACGTGCTGTCGGGCGCATATCGCATGTCGGGCGATCAGTTCGTGCTCGTCGCCGAACTCGCCGAGGCCAAATCGCGTCACATCTTGTGGACCGAGAGCATCAGAGGCCGCACGTCCGAGATCATGCTCGGCGAAGACGAACTGATCGGCCGGGTGGTCGGCGGGGTCAGCAATGCGATCATCAATCGCGAACTGCATCGGGCACGATCGCAGGCGTTGCCCACGCTCGAAATCTCGACACTGCTGATGAGCGCTATCGTGCTGATGCATCGCGGCGTAGCGGACGACTTCAATCGCGCGCGAGACATGCTGGACGCGGTGATCGAGCGCGCGCGCAGACAGGCATTGCCGCATGCCTGGCTCGCCAAGTGGCATGTCCTGCGCTTCAATCGCGGCTGGACTGACGACCGCCGCGGTGAAGCGCATATAGCGCTCGAATGCACGCGACAGGCGCTGGACGCCGATCCTGAGTGTTCGCTCGCGTTGACTATCGACGGATTCGTGTACACGAATCTGCTCAAGCAACTCGACGTCGCGCAGCAGCGCTACGCGCTCGCGCTCTCGGTCAATCCCAACGATTCGCTTGCATGGCTGCTCAAAGGCACGCTGCACGCATTCGAAGGCGAGGGCGAGGAGGCGGTCGACGCAACCGAGCGTGCCCTCCGCCTTTCGCCGCTCGATCCCTTGCGCTATTTCTACGAATCGCTCGGAGCCACGGCAGCGCTATCCGCAGGCCGCTACGAACGCGCGGTGGAACTGGCGCAACGGTCCCTGCGGGTGAACCGTACCAACACGTCCACGTTACGCGCGCTGGCGATCGCGCAGTCGCTGCTCGGCAACGTCGAGGCGGCGCGTCTGACGGTCGGCGAAGTGCTGGCCATCGATCCGACGCTGACGGTGCAACGTTATCTCGAACGCTCGCCTAGCGGCGCATACAAGACCGGCAAGATCTGGTCGGAGGCACTTCGTCAGGCGGGATTGCCTGGTTAGATAAAAGAAGCAATGAATGCGGTGCTGGATCCCTGAGAGTGGAGACATATCGTGAGCGGACTTGGCGGTGCGGGCGGGGCAGGCGGTGCGGGTGGTGCTGGTGGGGCGGGCGGCGCTGGCATTCCGCCCGGCGGTGGCGGCGCGGGCGGTGTCTATGATGCGGGCGGCGGTAGTTCGGGCGACCCGCGGCTTCTCGCGGAAGCGCTGATCGGACACCGCGACGGGATCGTGGGCAGTTGGCGGACTCCGGAACTGGTGACGCTCAACTTCGACAATCAGAAACTGCAGGATCTCCCTACCGCGCCTGCGCTCGACGATCCCGCTCAACTGTGGCGCTGGGAGCCCTGGGTCCGCGCGACGGTGCTCGATTTCGAACTGCTGAGCAGTTTGCGCTTTTCGTTTCCAAACCCTGCTACCGCCACGCTGTCTCACCGGGCAATCGCACAAGGCGGCGCGGACGTGGATATCGTCTCCTTGAGCCGCCCGGACGTGGCCGTTTTCACGAAACAACTCGACTGGCTGGACTTCTATTCGGACCTGCGCGAGGACCGCGCCGCGGAGATACTGTGTCAGATGGGTCCGCAAGTGGCGTTCTGGAGCACTCTCATCTTTCTGCACCCGAGCCGCACGCCGAAGACGCTCGAACTGCTCGATACCGCTGTGCGATTCGCGATCTTCGCGGAAATTCGTTTCAAGCATGCGATCGCGGCACAAAGGCCGATCGAGTATTCGACCCAGGTCCAGCCGATGATCCAGACGCCAGGGCATGGCTCGCTACCAAGCGGCCATTCGACCCAGGCGTTCATTATCGCGGTAGTGCTGTGCGCATTGTTCAATGAGGGGCCTGGCTCCGTATTCCAACAGCAGGTGATGAGGCAGGCGTACCGCGTCGCGGTGAATCGCACGGTAGCGGGTGTGCATTTTCCGATCGACAGCATTGCGGGGCACGTGCTCGGTACTTCACTCGGGGAATACTTTGTTGCGCGGTGTAAGCGAAAGCTTGGCGGCAACGGCATGATTACTCCGCGCTATTTCAAGGGCAACAGCATCAACGCCAATGGTCCGCGCGGCAACCCGGACTTCGACTATCACGAGCCGCTGAGCAACACCGATGTCGCCACCTACATCCTGAACAATTCGGGCATGACCGCGCCACAGGTGCGAGCCTATTTCTCGTTCATCGACTGGGACTCTACGCAAACGGCCGTGGATGGATCCGCCATTCTGTCGTGGCTATGGAACCAGGCGGCGAGCGAGTGGACGGGCAAGAGTCTCCAGAACACGCGTTAGCCGTAAGCTGTCGATGCGTGCGGAAAAGGTGGCATACGAGGTGGCATATGAGCTGGCAATCTTTGGCGGGTGGCGGCGCGTGGAGCGGTCTCAACTGGATCGGACGGGCTGCTAACAGCACTCGTGCCGACCCCTATCTGGCGTGGGCGGACACAACGGCGTTTGCTCACCTCGGAGGGCAACCCACGTGGGTGCGCGTCATCCTCGAACTGGAAGCGCACTGGCCAGGAGCGGCCGCTACGCCCCTTACCGCGCAGACGTTTGCGGAGAGTTTGGAAAACGGAAACGCCGCGTGGAAGACGTGGATTCAGGTATCGACCGTCTATCTCTTTCCGCCGCATGACCTGGAAGCGTCGCGCTTCCTGACTGCGATCGTGACAGAGCGGTTCTTCAAAGAAATCGATCGTGCCATGAAGGGTGTCGTAAAGCGCTTCGAACTCGGAATGCCGATCGCTCCTGGCGACGCGGCGCCGTCTTTGGCTCCTGGTTCCAAAGCGCCCTTGCCGGGAAAGGCGCCCGTCTTCGTTCCCATCGCTCAACGAGGCGCAGCGTCCACTGCCGCGGCTGACCAGCCGCACGCCGTGTTCATGGGTGTCATGGACGATGGCCTGGCGTTCGCTCACGAACGCTTTCGTACCGTCGGCGATGATCCGTCGACTCGCATCGAATACTTCTGGAATCAGGATGACGCGGCGGCAGGACCGCTCAATGTGCACTATGGGCGTGAGCTAGACAGCGACCGGATTAACGGCTTGCTTAAACAGTGCGCGTGCAACGGACTCGTCGATGAAGACGCCGTGTATCGACTCAACGGTTACGTCGGTGCGCGCAAACGCTGGGCACACGGCACGGAGGTCATGGATCTCGCGTGCGGCGTGAGGCCCAACAAGATCGAGGCCGCCGCGTTGACCCTTGAAGGGGAGCGGACGGGAACGGTTCAACCGCCGCGTATCCTATGCGTCCAGTTCAAGACGGCAGGGCGAACGATTCGCGACACCTCCGGGCTCTGGTTCGCCGTTCACGCGCTCGACGCGATCCGCTACCTCCTGCGTCGCGCCGACGATCTTGCCGACGGCGCAGAGTACTCGGTTGTACTCAACCTGAGCTATGGCTATATGGCGGGTCCGCACGACGGCAGTTCGATCATTGAATGCGCGATGGACGAACTGATCGGTCTGCATCGCGATCTATCCATCGTCATACCCGCGGGAAACAGCAACATGCTGCGCTGTCACGCGGAACTCCTGGTTAAAAAAGGAACGTCGAGCCCGCTTACGTGGCGTGTCCTGCCCGATTGCGCCACGCCTGGCTTTCTTGAGATATGGTTGCCGAAGCATGTCGACGTATCCAAGCTGACCGTTCAGATCACACCTCCGGGGGGAGACACAAGCCCCGCGTTTCCCGTCGAGAATCTCTACACGTGGCAACCGGGGCGCAATGTGCTGTGCACGGTGGTCTATCTGGACTGCGTCGCGACGGGGGACTGCAAGATGATCCTGATTGCACTCGCCCCTACGACGATGAATCAGTCTCAGCGCGATCCGGCGCCGGCGGGCAACTGGACCGTGACGTTGACGAACGGGTCGAGTGACGATCTGGAGATTCATGCGTGGGTGCAGCGTAATGAAACGGCCTACGGCTATCCATTGCGAGGGCGCCAGTCGCGCTTCGAGGATCCGGCATACAAGCGGTTTGTTTTTGGAGCCCACGTGCGGGACTTCGACCAAGGCGATCCGCCGACGTGGATCAAGCGTGGCGGCACGTTGAGTTCCATTGCGACCGGCGAGCACACCGTCGTGGTCGGTGCCTATCGCAGGACTGATGGACGCGCGGCGACTTACTCATCGACCGGACCTTCTCTTCTGGCGACGCAGCGATTGGGTCCGGATGCGGCGGCGGTCAGCGAAGACTCCGTCGCATGCGCAGGTGTGCTGGCTGCGAGTACGCGCAGCGGCTGCCTCGTTGCGTTGAGTGGAACCAGCGCCGCGGCGCCGCAGGTGGCACGCTTGCTGGCGAGGCAAAAAATCATCGAGCACGCGAATGGATTGCAGCCCAATACGTTCACGCCTCAGCCTTCCGCTCGCGTGTGGATTGAAACCGAGGCGAATTCCCTCGATCCGGATCAGGTCGCGTCGGTTCCTCACCTGCTAGGCTCATGTGTCGGCACGTTGAACCCACCGCCGGTAGCGATCGGTCAACACGCCTATGTGCCGCGTCTGCCTGCGATTCGGGCGGGCTCCGGCAGGTTGCCTTCGCCGCGCTGGAAGAAAAGAGGTATCAAGCTGTAGCGAAGCCATAGCGCGCCGAGGACCGGGTCTTGTTCACCCGGTCCTCGTCGTGCGTTACCTGCGTCATGTGCATCACGTGCGTCCGCTGCAGGCATTCGGAGCGGACAGGAAGATCATTGACCTCCCTTGAAAAGCTCCTGGAGCCTTGCGGCTTCTCCGTTCCGCTGCGAGCGCACGAGGTCCTGATAGACATCGGCGCGGGTTTTGCCCTGCTGAGTCGCGGCGCCGCCCGACATCGAGTTGGTCGACATGTCTGGCCCTTGCGAACTGTTCATGATTTCGGTCGCCGTCGGCGGCTGTTGCGCGGTGGTGTCCTGCGCGTTTGCCTGCCATGAGCACGCGCAGAGCACGCCGCTGACCAGTAAAAGTGCTGTCTTCATTTTGACTCTCCTTTAGAAGTGGCGGCGCCTGCACCCACTGCGCCGAACCGAAGCGCCGATGTGCGCCGTGTCCAGGGAGAAAGCGGGTCGCTCCGTGGAACGGAGTGAGTGCGATCGGGCGAGGTTGCAGAGACGCTTAGGCTGATTGCAGTATGCGTGTCGGGTATGGGCCCGGCTATATGGCATTGGTGATAGACGAGGAGGGGCGCGGGGCGGGCACGCAGTGTTCTGGCGCCGGTCTGAAAGCGCAGTTGTGTGCGTCCATCAAAAGACGCTTAGTCCTGAAGAAGGCGTAAGGCGGCGTCCCACGCGAGATCGATCACGCCGTCAGCGCAATCCATCTCGAACTGTCTCGCAGTGCGCTCACATACTTCGACGCCAGGCATGATCAGGCGCGTGCCACCAGACATCGCCTGAATTTGTGCCTGGCACGCGCGCTCGAGCATATAGATCTCGTGAAATGCTTCCGCAGCCGAAGTGCCGCCGGCAAGCAGCCCGTGATTGGACAGAATCATTGCCTTATGCGGTCCCAGATCCGCGATCAGACGTGCACGCTCATCGAGATCGAGCGCGATTCCTTCATAGTCGTGATAGCCGATCCGATTGAAAAATTTCAACGCGTGTTGGCTGATCGGCATCAGACCGTCTGTTTGCGCCGACACAGCGATCCCGGCAGCCGTATGCGTATGGATCACGAAGGTAAGGTCTTCGCGAGCCATGTGAATTGCCGAGTGAATCGTGAATCCAGCGGCGTTGACCCGGAAATGCCCGGGCATCGAATGAGCACGCTTATCAATCACGTTTCCGTCACAATCTATCTTGACGAGGTCTGATGCGGTCACTTCATGGAAAAGCACGCCATACCGGTTGATCAGAAAGGTCGGGGTGGCGCCCGGTAACCGTGCGGTAACGTGCGTGTCGATCAGATCCGTCATCCGGAAATGCGCGAGCAGGCGGTAGAGCGATGCCAGTTCTTCGCGCAGTCGGCTCTCTTCGGTGTCAAGGATTGCTACTGATGTGTTGGGGTTGGCCATATGAGTCTGTATCGAAGTTAAGTGAATGCGGACAGAATCCAGCGGACTATGGCGCCACCTGGAACGCGAAACGTCGCGTAGCATCCGGGTGGTGGTCAGAACGTGGTTGCACTCGCGGATATCACCTATAGCAAGCGGACATCAACGGATTCATCATGCCGCCTGACCGAACGGGAACAAATCGGTAGCGGCAAAAATTTGGTTCAAGATTTTCTGAAGTATTGCCTGCTTCGAAATTTGCGGGTATTCATGCAGGTGGTGGCAATGCCCGGAAAACTGTCTGTCTTTCATAGTGGAGTTTGCGTTGAGCACAGTGATACCCGAAGCACGCCTGCTGCGAATTTTCACTTGCGTAGTACGCCATCAAGGCTTTGCTAGCGCTCAGCAGGAGTTGAACCTCTCCACTTCGGCAATCAGCACCTACATGAGCCAACTGGAAGCACTGGTAGGCGTGGTGCTTTGCCATCGAGGCCGGGGCGGTTTCAGCCTCACGCAAAAGGGAGCGGAATTTCACGAAGAGGCGATGCGGCTACTCGGTGAAGTGGAGGGATTCGAGCGCTATGCCGCCGGACTTAAAGGAGAGTTACGCGGCAGTCTCAAGCTTGGTGTGCTCGACGCACTAGTAACCGATCAGTCGCTACCACTGGCCAGCGCGATCGGTATATTCACGCATGAGTATCCGGCCGTTCACCTCTACCTGCACTTGCAAAGTCCATACGAATTGCAGTTGAGTCTGTTAGGCAATCGGCTGGACATGGCGGTTGGCGCCTTCCAGTTGAGAATGAATGGATTGCTGTATCAATCTCTCTATCGGGAGCAGCATTGGCTCTATTGCGGCGACAGTCATCCGCTATTCGGCGCGCATCGCGTTTCGGAAGCGGAACTGGCTCAGCAGAGGATGGTCGGCCGGGCTTACTGGAATCAGGCCGAGCACGCACGCCATGGTCTCAAGGCGACAGAGGCAACCGTGGATAGCATGGAAGGCCAATTGATACTCATCCTGTCGGGTGCGTACATAGGCTTTCTGCCAGAACATTTCGCCCAGCCGTGGGTCGACCAGGGACGATTGCGCGTGTTGTCGCCCGCAAGCTTTGGCTTTCACGCCCCCTTTTCACTGGTCGTACGGCGTGGACGTTCGAAGGAGCCACTGGTCCAGAAGTTTCGTGACATCCTGAAGCGACAACTCGGGAGTTGATGCGCCCCTCCTAACGCAGTAACGAACGTGGATTCAACCTGGCGCCGTGCTTGCCATTGCGTCAGTAGCAGGGGATTCGAGTCCGATGAAGCGGCGCACGCGCTCTGCGGCCGGATCGTTGCGAATCGAATCAGGCGAAGCAGCAAGTTGTATTACACCGCGCTCCATAAAGACGACCCGATCCGAGATAGACATCGCGAAATCCATCTCGTGAGTCACGATGATCATCGTCATTCCTTCCCTGGCCAGATCGCCGATGACCTTCAGAACATCGCCAACCAGTTCAGGATCAAGCGCTGAGGTAGGTTCGTCAAACAACATGATTGCCGGGTCCATTGCTAGCGCTCGAGCAATTGCAACACGTTGCTGTTGGCCGCCTGATAGTTGGTGTGGATACTTGTACGCATGAGCGAGTAAGCCCACCTTGTTCAGGAGCGACAGCGCCCGTGTGCTCAGCTTCTCTGCAGTGCCACGCCCATGGTATTGCGGCGCCATGACGATATTGTCGAGAATGGTTCGGTGAGGGAACAGGTTGAAACTCTGAAACACCATCCCGATGTGGCTGACACCCTCTCTTGTGCGGCGATTCCCCGACGGGTCGCCTGCTTTGATGAACGGTTCTCCGAATAACGAAATCTCGCCCCGATCGATGAACTCGAGTGCGTTCACGGTGCGGATAAGTGAGGTTTTTCCTGAACCGGAAGGGCCGATGATGGAAATGACTTCCCCCACGCCCACCTCAAGGTCAATGCCCTTCAGCACTTCGTGATCTCCGTAGCGCTTGTGGAGATTCGTCAGTTGAAGTGCGCCTGAAACGCCTTTTTCATGGGATGCGGCAGGCGTCGCGCGCGATGGGGGAAGGCTATGGAGCAGCGTCGACAGCGTCATTTCGGAGATCGTTCCCGATCGTCGCCGCGTCAGATCGAGCCGTCGTTCCACGTGCTGCAGTAGCCAGCCGAAAACAGTAACAATCAGCACATAGTAGATTGCGATTGCCAGAAGAGTCTCCAGCACCAGAAAGTTCTGAGCATAGAGACGCTGACCGACCATCAGCAATTCTGTTAGCGAGATCACCGAAACCAGCGACGTGAGCTTCACGCAGGTGATGAATTCGTTGATCAGCGTTGGCAGCGCAATGCGGAATGCCTGCGGTATAACCACAAGTCGTTGCAGGCCGATAGAGCGGATACCCAGAGCGGTACCGGCTTCGTATTGTCCACGGGCGACTGACAGCAGACCACCGCGATGAATCTCCGCCATGTATGCCGCCTCAGTGACCACGAGCGATACAAAGCCGGCAAAGAACGGATGTGACAATGCGGCGCCGCTAGACGGAATGAGCTGGGGTAGGTTGAAGACGAAGACAATCACAACCAGCAACGGCACACTGCGAAAGAACCAGATATACAGGTTCGCCGGCATTGTCAGCCAGCGTTTGCCGGATAGCTTCGCTACGGCCAGCGGAAAACCCAGAATCATGCCGAGCCCCCAGGATAGGGCGCTGAGTTCCATGACGGTGACACTGGCTTGCCAGAAGGCTGGCCGCGAAAACAGTGAGAGGAAGTATTCGAAATCGAAGTGCATGGAAACCTCGTACCGCGTCGAAACGCGGACGTAATGGCATTGAGATCAGGAGGATTTTGCGGGCGGCACGAGGTCGTACTTCTTCAGGATTACTCCGTACTCTCCGCTGTTTTGTAATTTATCCAGCGCCTTGCTCAGTGCATCGAAGAGACTGGAATTGTCCTTCTTCACATAGATGCCGAGCGTTTGTGGATAGATCAGTTGAGTCGATGTGACAACCACGCGGCCCGAGGATTTGGCCGCCAGCGCGCGTGCGGCGCCAGCGATTTCCATTTGAGCCTGCACGTTGTGAGACAGCAGGGCTTGCATTGCTTCAGGTGCCGACGGGAACTCGCTCACGCTGATTTCGCTCTTTCCGTGCGCCTTGCAGTAGTTTTGCGAGACGGAGCGTAGCGTCGGGGCCCATGACGCACCTTGCTCCACGCCAACACTGAGACCGCAGAGCGCTTCCGGTACTTGCGGCTTGAGTTGCCCAGAGGCCAACACAAGGATTGCCGCGCCCGTTTGAGCGTAAGGAATGACTCGAGCCTGGGCCACCCGTTCCGGAGTCACGTACATCCCGGAAATGACCGCATCGTAGTGGCCAGAATTGAGTCCAAGAATGAGGCCTGAGAAGCGGGTATCGACGAAACTCGCGCTCGCTCCCAGTTGCCTGGCAAGCAGACGTGCCAATTCGGGATCGGAGCCGACGACCTGGTCGCCTTCGTATGATTCGAAAGGTGGGTAGCTGATCTCCATGCCGACCTTAAACTGACCTGGCACCTGTGTCTGCGGTGTCGTCTGCGCAACGGCGCCAGTCTGTGCAAGTGCGCCGGCCGCAACCGCAAGAAGAATGCGGGCGGAATTTCGTTTAAAAGACATGGTGATCCTCCGATCGTTATTGGGGGCGTTGGTTCGGAGAGATGTTGCGTGGTTGGGCGACCATGAAAAATCATGGAAATAAAACAATTAGTTTTGGCTTATCTGAACTAACCGAACACTTAACACGTACCCGCGTCGGTGCTGGTTGTGGCCGCCGCATCCGCCGATTTGGCGTGTTGGCGCAGTCGGGCAAAGTTCTCCAGCCGGTTCTGTATTTTTTGGGGCAGGCGTACGCAAGGCAGCGCAGCGCTATGGGAGGGTGGGTCGGGCGCACGGAGCGCCCCGGCAACGTTATCTATGGTGGTTACGACGGCGGCAGATCGCCAACCGTCGTAGCCGATACTCGCTTATAAATGCGTCGAAGGCGTCTGCTGATACCAGTACGCGCATTGATGCGCGGTGTAGGCATCGAAGTTGGCGTTCAGCGTGTCGCCGAAGCTAAATACTTGTCGGTTGGCCCCCGAATACTGCTGCCATTGCGGGGTACCCGTCACGCCAGGATTACCGCTCCTGGCGAAATTGGCAATCGACGTCGACATGGTCGTAGCAAGCTGCGTCTGGCTCGCCGTCGGGTTGACCATTTGCGCGAACCAGTAGTCGGTGTCCGAGCCGTGAAAGGCGCCGTAGTCGATATTGGTCGGTGGCAGCGTTGAGATCAGGGTGTTCGTGCTATACGGTGTCTTCTCCGAGAACTGGTAGACAAAAGCAGAGGGCGCGAAACGCGCGATATTGTCCGTGTCCTGCATGATTCCGCAGATCACCCTATAGTCGCCATACACCCTTGCGAGCGCCTGACTCGGTGATTTGTACTGGCTGAGCGGATAGAGCGCAGCGGTGGCGTTGCCGTCCACGCCAAGAAATCCTTGTATCGTTGGGACATAGCCGCTGGAAGTCACTGGTTGCCCGTTAGCGTCGAAAGCCGCGGCGACAAAGTAGGTGCCCTCGTCATCCACGAACCCCGTCATGATTGGGACCTTGTTGAACTGCCCCGTGCTGAATGTTACAGAAGTAGACATCGTCAGGAAGCGGCCGTCCACGTTGGGAAGCCATGCCGGTGGATTGTTCTGCAGCGTCGCAGCGGCAGGCACGTTGCGTAGGCAGGCTGCAATGTCGGCGGACGAACCTGTCGTGCATCCCCATTGACTCGTGAAGCTCACGCCATCCGATTCAGCCTGAGCCAGCGTAGCCTGAACGCGGGTGAAGCCGCCGCTTTGCGGCGCAGCCTTTGCAAAGAGTCCGGCCGACATGGGCGAGACCATATGTGTGAAGACCGAGATACCGCCTGCGGAACCACCGGTGATTGTGATGTTGTCCGGGTTGCCGCCGAACGCGGCAATATTGCGTTTGACCCATGACAGCGCGGCATTCTGGTCCAGCAAACCGTAGTTGCCTGATGCGTGTTGGGTGTCTTCGGCGGTCAGAGCAGGGTGGGCCAGAAACCCGAGTGCATTTAACCGATAGTTGATCGACACGACAATTACGTTGTCGTTTTTGGCAAGCGAAGTCCCATCGATAAAGGCGCTCGAGCCAACCGCGAAACCGCCGCCGTGAATGGCGAAGATGACAGGTAGTGCCGAGGTAGACGCAGCATTGCGCGGCCGGTAGAGATTCAGATAGAGACAGTCTTCGCTACCCGTTGCGGCCGTGGCGCTGCCCTGAACGCACTGCGAGCGCGCGGTGCTTGCGTTGTAGGTGCCGGTGTAGTGCGCAGCCGCGGTAGGCGGTTTCCAGCGTAACGGGCCCACTGGCGGTGCGGCATACGGCAGGCCGAGAAATTCGCTGACGCCATTGGCTACCGTGCCTTTTGCCAGGCCTTGCTCGGTTTGCACAACGGAGGGATCCGACGCAACGTCGTTGCTTCCACAAGCGGTCGTCAACGCAGCGGCTGACGTTATAAGCGTGAAAATTACAATGAGCGAGCCAAACCGATCCATTCCTGTCTCCACAATTATTGATTTAGTTCTCTGAATGTCGACGCGTCGAATGAATCGGATTCCTTGAGGTATGTTGTCTGGCCGGCCTCGGTAATCGGAATGCCACGACGCGTTCTGATGCCGCAGTTAGCTTAGCGAACCTCTACGCTTAAAAAAATGGGCAATTTTTTTATGAACTCAATCTGGTATTTTGATGATCATGAATGCGATAACGCTTGATCAGTTTCACGTGTTCGTCACGGTGGTGGACGCGGGAGGCTTTTCCGCGGCGGCACGCAAACTCGACCGAACCCAGTCGGCCATTACGTATGCCGTCAAGCGGCTTGAAGAGGAAATCGGCGGTGAGCTGTTCGACCGGACGCTGTACAGGCCGCAACTGAGTGCGCGCGGACAGGCGCTCCTTGGGCGGGCCCGTAGAATTCTCGACGAGGTCGGGCAATTCCGCGAGCAGGCGAACTGGCTTGCACAAGGTCTCGAGGCAGTCGTGTCTTTGGTTGTCGATCCAATCGCACCCATGTCGTCAGTACTCGAATCGCTCAAGGCATTTCAGATACGCTTTCCCACGGTTGAGTTGCGCCTGACGCTGGAAGCGCTGGGGGCATCGGTTGCGCTTTTGCAGGACGGCAAGGCGGATCTGGGTTTGATCGTCGACTTCGGCGGGCTCGGTGCGGAACTCGAACGAACCTTTGCCTTCGACGTGCAACTGGTTCCGGTGGCCGCGCCCGGCCATCCGCTTGCGCTCGATGATGCGCAAGCGGATCGGCGCGTTCTTGCGCGGCATACTCAACTGGTGCTCAGCGACCGGTCTGAATTCACGCAAGGCCGGGATCTGGGCGTGGTCGGCACATCGTCCTGGCGCATCACGGATCTCGGTGTCAAGCACGCCATGCTGCTTGCCGGGATGGGTTGGGGCAGCATGCCCTTGCATATGGTCGAGGACGATCTTGCCGGCGGCCGCCTTGTCAGACTGCGGGTGGCGGCATGGAATCGTTCACCGGTTCTGCCATCCATCATGCTGTTTTCGGCGCGCTCCCGCGACCGGGAGCTGGGGCCGGCCGCGCGGTGGCTGCATGAATGCTTTACAACGGCCTAGCGGCCAGGTCCCGATATGTGTCCACGTCCACGCACTAAAGCCACTCAACCCTCGAGCAACGCTTGCGCGAGCCCTCCCAGCCGACGGACGCCGTCTTCGATGCGATGGTCCCACGCATGCCCGGCGCTCAGCCTGAGGCAGTTGCGAAAGCGCCGGCTTGCGGAGAAGACGTCACCAGGCGCGAAGCAAATGCCTTGTTCGAGTGCTTCGTCGAAGAGCGCGCGCGAGTCGAAGCGCCTCGGCAGTTCCAGCCAGAGCATGAAGCCGCCTGCCGGCCGGCTCACTTTTGTGTCGGTCGGGAAGCTTGTCTCGATCGCACGCGTCATGCGCCCGAGGTTCTCTTCGAAGATGCGCCGCACGCCGCGCAAGTGTGCATCGTATGCGCCGCTCTCCAGAAAGTCCGCGAGCGCGACCTGAGGCAGAACAGGGCAGCAGAGGCTGAACGCCAGTTTGCGTTCCATCACCTGCTGTGCGTAAGCACCCGCCACGATCCATCCGACCCGGTACCCGGGTGCGAGGCTCTTCGAAAACGAGCTGCAGTAGATCGTATTGGCGCCGCCGTCGAGCGCGATGAACGGCTTGGGCCGTTCGCGACTGAAGTGGATATCGCCATAGACGTCGTCTTCGATCAGCGGCACGGCATGCCGTGCGAGCAGCGCAAGGAGCGAGCGCTTGTCGGCTTCGGCCATCGCACAGCCTAGCGGGTTGTTGAAATTCGACGACAGTACGCAGGCGGCCACCGGTTCCGTATCGAGCAGGCGGGCGAGCGCGTCAACGTCGATGCCGCGCGTCGGGTCGGTGGGCAGCTCGAAGGCCTTCAGGCCCAGCACTTCGAGAGTATGGAGGAGGCCAAAGTAAGTGGGTGATTCGATCGCAATCGAATCACCACGCTTCGCGACTGCGGTCAGCGCGAGTGTCAATGCCTCGGTGCAGCCGTTCGTGATGAGCAGGTCGTCGGGCGACAGCGCATGTCCGAAGTGCATCGCCCGTTTCGCGATTTCGCGGCGCAGGCGCGGGTCGCCTTGCGGCGCGCAATAGATGTTGTAGCGCGTGCCGTGTTGACGTGCGGCACGCGCGAGCGCGAGGTCGAGCCGCTTCGACTGCAGCAGCGCCGCGTCGGGTACGGCGCAGCCGAGCGGCACCAGCCCCGGATTCGATACGTGCTCGAGCAGTCCCGCGACCGCGCCGCTGATCGACACCGTCGACGCTTTCGCGCGCGGCCGCGAGATCGATGGCAACGCGAGCGCGCCGCGGCGCGAGCCCGCGACATAAAAGCCTGACTGCGGCCGCGCGACCAGAATGCCGCGATCTTCGAGCAGGCGATACGCCTGTAACACCGTGGAGATGCTGATGCTGTGCTGTTCGCTGACGGCGCGCACGGATGGCAGACGCGTGCCCGCCGCGAGCGCGCCATTGTCGATCATGCCGACGATGAGCTCAGCCAGGCGCTCGTAGCGGTACGGAGTGGGCGTGTCCATGTCCATGGAAGGGCTCATAACAGTGTAATCGGTGTAATCCACGATTATCGACCCGGCGCCGCGGCTCGCCAAGAGGAATTGTGATGGTCAATTTTGCGGAAAATTGTGACTGTTATGGTCGACCGGTGGGCGCTACGATGCAGGCGTTGCGATCGCGTCTGAAGGAGCCGGGGTGCTGCGTACAGCGATAAATGCTGTCGGAACCAGGCTGGAACGGCTGTCTGGCTGCTTGCAACGGATCGTCTGACAAACAATTCACAGCAAACGCAAGGCAAAAGCATGCAGGGTATT
The DNA here is from genome assembly GCF_030464795.1 of Paraburkholderia sp. SECH2. Classification (NCBI taxonomy): domain Bacteria; kingdom Pseudomonadati; phylum Pseudomonadota; class Betaproteobacteria; order Burkholderiales; family Burkholderiaceae; genus Paraburkholderia; species Paraburkholderia sp. SECH2. The sequence goes on along the minus strand of NZ_JALPRH010000009.1, from coordinate 164,502 downwards.
CAACAGAACGTCGACGGACGACAGCAGGCCGACCTCAGCGAATCGGATCTAGAGGCGTGGCGCGGGCGATTTCCTCGCAACGAGATCATTTCACTTCTCAATGTGAACCGGCCGTTCAACCTGGCGGAGAGCACGTCGCAGGACTTGACGCTCGGCGAACTGCTGTCTCTGCCGGGTCTCGAGGATATCCGCAATCTGAAGCTCGGCTATGGCACATCAGCCGGTTCGGTCGCGCTTCGCGAGGCAATTGCCGAGGGCTGCAGGGTTCCAGCCGAGCAGATCATCACGACACAAGGTACCGCGCTGGGTCTGTTTCTTCTCGCTTTCGAAGTTTGCCGGTCCGGCGACGAGGCTGTCCTTGCGACACCCTGCTTTCCGCCGAGCCGTGATTGCCTGCTCGGCGCCGGCGTTAGCGTCCGCGAGATCAAGCTGTCATTCGAGCATGGCTATCGGCTAGACCTGGAGCAGATCGAGGCAAATGTGTCGCCGAAAACGAAGCTGGTCAGTATCGCTTCGCCACAGAATCCGGCGGGTATCCAGACGTCCCGTGCCGACGTCGAGAAGCTCCTTGTCCTGATGGAAAAGCGCGCTCCTGACGCGATACTTTTCATCGACGAGACCTATCGGGAGGCCTCGTATGGCGACAATGCGGCGCTCGAAAGTTTCGCGGGACTCGATCCACGTATCGTCACTGGCGCGTCGGTGTCGAAGGCGCTCGGCGCGCCGGGTTTGCGCACGGGTTGGCTCACGGTGGCGAACTCGGATCTGCGGGAGCGTCTGGCCGTCGCCAAAATGAACACCGTGATCTCGGGATCGGTTCTTGACGAGACGCTCGCCGCAGCGCTTCTGCGCAACAGGGAAGGCGTGCTCGCACCGCGACGCCGCTTGCTCGCCGCTGCGCTTCAGGAACTGGCGCTTTGGTGCGAGAGCGAGCACGAGCGTATCGAGTGGGTGCGCCCTGATGCCGGCGCGTTGTGCTGCCTGCGGCTGCGTGCCGACGCATTCGACGACATTGCTGTCGCGCGTTTCTGGGATCTGCTGCCGGGTCATGATTTGCAACTCGCATCCGGCGCGTGGTTTGGCGAAAGCAGCCGTGTATTCCGGCTGGGTTTTGGCTACCTGCCGCCCGCGCGTCTCGGACCCGCACTGTCGGCACTTTCAACGGTCATGGACGCCGCTACGGCGTGACTTGTCGGCATAGGCTGGAATGAATCGCCACGCCCAAGGGCGGGCGAGCGGAATCTTAACTACTGGACATGTGGAGCACAGCTATGAAAGTAAGAATCGCATATCTCGAGGAACCGCCGTTCTACTGGACGGGTGAAGATCATTCGGCGACGGGCGCCGACATCGAACTGGCCGAGGTGGTGCTTCGGGCGATCGGTGTGACCTCCATCGAACATCAGTTGACCTCGTTCGAAGAACTTCTGCCTGGTGTGCAGGAAGGCCGGTGGGACATGAACGTACCCATTTTCGTGACCGCTGAGCGCGCCGAGCGCGTTGCGTTCAGCGTGCCGGTCTGGGCGCTGGGCGACGGCTTCCTGCTTCGTCAGGGCAATCCGAAAGCGCTGACGAGCTATGCGGCCGTTGCAGCGCGCAACGACGCGCGGCTTGGAATCGTCGCCGGGACGGTTCAGCTCGACTCTGCAAAGTCGGTCGGCGTGAGGGATAGTCAGATAGTGGCGTTCAAGGGCCAAACCGAAGCGATCGACGCGCTGCTTGCGGGAAAAATCGACGCCTACGCGAGCACGGCAGTGGGCAGCCGTGTCCTTGCCAATGCCAATGCCAATCAGGAACTGGAAGTGGTGGCGCACGAATCGAGCAAGGATGGTAGAGCACCTGTCGGCGCGTTCTCGTTCAGCAAGAGCAATCCTGACCTTCTGCAGGCGGTGAATGAGCAACTTCGCAAGTACCTCGGTTCGGCTGATCACCGTGCCCGCATGGCGAAGTACGGGCTCACGCAGACGGAACTCGACAGCGTCAGCGCGACCTGAACGCAATGTCAGCGCAGCCTGTGCGGAATGATCCAGCCCCAGTCACTCAGGTATTTCGCCGAAGTCGCGCGCACGGGTTCGCTAAGACATGCTTCGGAGACGTTCTTCGTTGCACCCAGCGCGATCAGCAAACAGATCAGCAATCTGGAAAAGGAACTCGGCGCGGCGTTGTTCGACCGCTCACCGCGCGGCGCGACGCTAACCGCAGCCGGCCAGCTATTGCTCAACTACGTGAACGCCAACTCGCGCCACGTCGAGCAGTTGCACGCCGCAATGGACGACCTGAGCTCATTGCGCCATGGCGTGGTCCGGATCGCGCTGGTCGAAGCTGCCGTCCATAGCTTCATGCCCGACCTGATCACGGAATTCTCGCGTGACCACCCGGGTATCGCTGTCCATCTCGAGGTTTGCGGAACCGCTCAGATTGTCGACGCACTCGTCGATCATCGTGCCGAGATCGGCATGGCCTTCAATGTCCTCAATCGCGACGACATCAATCTTCATGGCCGCTCGATCCAGCCGCTGCAGATGATATGCCGGCCGGCGCATCCACTCGCCGGCCGGAAAACAGTGGCCATGTCCGAACTGGGTAACGTGAGGGTTGCGTTGCCGGCGCGGACATTCGGCATTCGCTATCTGATCGAAAAATCTGCCGAGCGGGCAAACGTCGCGCTTCAGGTTGCGATCGAAGCCAACTCACTGCAGGTTATCAAGAACCTCGTCAGGCAATCGGATCTTGTCAGCTTCATGCCACCGCTCACCCTTGAGCAGGAGACGGCTCACGGATGGTTACGGGCAGTACCGCTGGACGAGCGCGATTCCGGGTCGGCGACCATCGATGTGATCAGTTTTCGCGGGCGGCAACTGTCGGTCGCGGCACAGCGTTTCCTCGACCTTCTGATCCGGCGTCTCAGGACAAGCCACCAGTCTCCCTGACCAATCACCCCCGAGTGTTCTGTTTTTGTGACGATAGACGTCACTTCGAACGCCTTCCCCGGGAAATTTGTATCCCATCTAATGCATTCATCACGTGGGGCCGAGCCCGGGCACCACGAACCGAGTGAGGGACATGATGAATGTTGGATTGATAGGATGCGGCGCCATCGGTAGCCTGCTGTACGACTTGTTGAGCCGGTACGTGCCCGCCGTCCGTGTCGTGGCTATCTATGAACGGGACACAAATCGCGAGGGCGCGCGCAAGGCGCTCGACGCCGGCGCCCGGATTGTCGATAGCGTTGGCGACTTCCTTGAGAGTGATCTCGACCTCGTCGTCGAATGTGCAGGCCACGAAGCGCTGCGCAACCTGGGGCCGTCCGTCCTGGCGGCAGGGCACGACATGCTCGTCGCCTCGGTCGGTGCGTTGGCGGATCCGACGCTCGAGATGCTATTGATCGATAGCGCGACCGCTGCAGGGGCGCGTTTGCGCATTCCCTCCGGCGCACTGGGCGGCCTCGACGCGCTTGGCGCGGCGAAGTTCGCCGGCCTGCGCGAGGTGCGCTATGAATCGCACAAGGCGCCGGGCGCCTGGCGGGGCACGCACGCCGAAGCGCTGGTTGTGCTCGACGACATCGAGCGGCCGACCGCCTTCTATGAAGGCACGGCGCGAGATGCGGCGCGCCTCTTTCCACAGAACGCCAACGTGGCCGCTGCGGTCGCGCTGGCCGGCGTCGGCTTCGATCGGACCAGGGTGGTGCTGTATGTCGATCCGCTTGCCACCGGCAACACGCACCGGATCAAGGCCGAGGGCGATTTTGGCCACATCGACATTGCGGTCACGGGCAAGACCCTGCCGAGCAATCCCAAAACCTCGATGCTGGCGCCGTGCAGTCTCGTACGTGCGATCGCAGACCTCAACCAGACCCTGGTCGTCGCATAGCCGGCGAGAGCGCTTCTCGTCGGATCCCCACGCGGATTCGCAGTGAGCGGCCATAAATAAGAACACCGATCCTAGATAAGGATGCCAAATGAAATATGACATTGAGACGCAAACCCAACCCACCGACGCCGTGCGCAGCCCCTATGACGGCGCTGTGGTCGGTTATATGCCGATTGCCGATGCGGACGCTGTCGAACGGTCGATCGAACGCGCACAAGCCGCGTTCGAGATCATGCGCCAACTGCCTCGATTCACCCGCGCGGATATTCTGCAACGCGCGGCGGACCTGATCGAATCACGGCGCGACGAGTTCGTGCGCACGATCGCGGCGGAGTCGGGCAAGCCCTTGTACGATGCGCGCGGCGAGGTTTCGCGTGGCATCTTCAACTTGCGTAACGCGGCTGCCGAAGCACGGCGCAGTCATGGTGAAGAAGTACCGCTCGATGTCGACGCGGGCGTTTTCGAATACCAGACCACCGATGCCAGCGGCAGCGCTACGGAATTGTCTCGTCTCGATCTCGACAAACTGGCAGACATGCGCCGTCGTGTGGGTATTGCAAGGCGTTTTCCGATTGGTCTCATCCTGGCGATCTCGCCGTTCAATTTTCCGCTCAATCTTGTCCTGCACAAAGTCGCGCCGGCGATTGCGGTAGGCAATGCAGTCGTGCTGAAGCCTGCACCGCAAACACCGCTCACGAGCCTTCTGCTGCAGGAAGTTATGCGCGATGCGGGTCTGCCCGATGGCGCGCTGGAAGTGTGTCACTGCAGTATTCCTCTTGCGGAGTCGATGGTCCGTGACGACCGCTTCGCCATGGTGACCTTCACCGGCAGTGCCAAGGTCGGCTGGCATATCAAATCGATCGCAGGCCACAAGAAAGTCGCGCTTGAGCTTGGTGGCAATGGCACGGTGATCGTAGCGGAAGACGCAGACCTTGATCTTGCAGCGGCGCGGTGTGTTCGTGGCGGCGTGGTGTTCGGTGGGCAGTATTGCATTGGCGTACAGCGCATTCTCGTACACGAGAATGTACGCACCCAGTTCGAGGCCAGGCTGCTCGACAAGGTGCGTGCGTGCAAGGTCGGCGATCCGATGGAAGAGGGCGTCGACGTGGGTCCGGTGATCGACGAGAAGTCGGCTATCCGCATTCAGGGCTGGATAGACGCAGCGCTGACCGGCGGCGCGCGTCTGCTGGCCGGTGGCCCGCGTGTCGGCGCAGTCGTGCAGCCGACCGTGCTGGCGGATACCCAACGCGGAATGCTGGTCGAGGACGAGGAAATCTTCGGACCCGTACTCACGCTCAATAGCTATCGCACATTCGATGAAGCTGTAGAGCGTGCCAACGATTCACGCTATGGCTTGCAGGGCGGCCTGTTCACACGGGACCTGCAGCGCGCGTTCCGGGCGCTGGAGAAATGGGATGTGGGCGGCCTGATGATCAATGACGTGCCGATCTATCGCATTGACAACATGCCTTTCGGCGGCTGGAAGGAATCCGGCACCGGCCGCGAGGGCACACGTTACGCGATGGACGAGATGTCGGAAATCAAGCTGCTCGTGATCAACTATTCGTGAAGCCAGGTCGCGCGTTTCGCTGAACGCTGCGAAACGCGTCTTCCATGTCCTCTTCCAGGATCCAACATGTCGACGTCTCCCCTGAACATCCCCTCCTGTGACCTCGAAGATGACGCCCCGACCGGGCGCAGTCTCTATCGCAAGCTCACATGGCGGCTCGCCCCATTCTTGGGTCTATGCTTCTTTGCCGCATTTCTGGATCGCGTGAATGTAGGCATTGCCAAGCTGCAGATGCTCGATTCACTTGGATTTAGCGAAACGGTGTACGGGCTCGGCGCCGGACTGTTTTTCGTCGGCTATATCCTGTTTGAAGTGCCCAGCAACCTGATACTCGAGAAAGTCGGCGCCCGCTTCTGGATCGCGCGCATCATGGTCACATGGGGCGTGCTTTCAGGGCTGACGATGTTCGTGAAGACGCCCGGGCAGTTCTATCTCGTGCGTTTCCTGCTGGGCGTGGCGGAAGCCGGGTTCCTGCCCGGCGCACTGCTTTACCTCACCTACTGGTTTCCCGACGCGCGGCGCGGCAGGATAGTCGCACTCTTCATGGTGGGCTTGCCGCTGTCGAGTCTGATCGGCGCGCCGCTCTCAGGCTGGATACTGTCGGTCTTTGACGGCGTGCATGGCTTGCGAGGCTGGCAGTGGCTGTTCGCGCTGGAAGCAATGCCTTCCGTGCTGCTTGGTGTGCTCGTTTATATCTTCCTGCCGAAAACGCACCAAGGTGCGCGTTTTCTCAGCGCTGCCGAACTCGCGAGGCTAAAGCGGGACATCGGAATCGATCGGGAGGAGAAGAAGGAGCATCGGCTGGCTCAGGCCTTTGCCAATCCGAAAGTATGGGTGGTGGGTTATCTCGACCTCTGCGTACTGCTCTGCTTCTATTCGATCAGTTTCTGGATGCCCACGATGCTGCGCGATGCCGGCGCGAGAAGTGCGATCGAGATTGGCGCGCTGATGGCAATCCCCAATGGCCTGGCGGTTGTCATGGTTCTGCTAACCGGGATCAGTTCCGACCGGTTCCGGGAACGTCGCTGGCATGTTGCCGTGCCCTTGCTGTGCTCAGCGTTTGGCCTGATCGCAAGCGCCTTTTTCCCGGGCAGCGTGCCCGCCATCGTCATCCTTCTCTCGGTGGCTAACGCCGGGGCCGCGGCGGCGATGCCGGTGATCTGGGCGCTTCCGTCAACGTTTCTTCGCGGCACGGCAGCAGCAGCCGGTATTGCATTCGCGTGCTCGATTGCCAATCTTGGAGGCTTCGCGAGTACCTATTTCCTTGGCTGGCTGAAAGACCGGACACATAGCGTGGGCACGGGTGTCATCACGTTCGGTATCTGCCTGCTGCTGGGTTGCGTGCTGGCGCTGGCAATGCCGAAGCGGGTCGTCAACCGGTGAGCGCTTGCCATTCTGGTCAGGCGAAATTGTAATGGTTGCATAGGCGAAAAACTGTGACTGTTACGGTTGGGCGGCACGCGCTACGATGCATGTGTTGCACTTGCATCTAAAGAATGCCCAGATGTCCACTGGAGTCAGACGAGGCGAACATGAAACGATCTTATAAAGTGGTTGACGTCTTCACCGTGAGGCCGCTTCTGGGCAATCCGGTGGCCGTGGTATTGGACGCTGAGGGCCTGACCACTGACGCGATGCAAGCTGTCGCGCGCTGGACCAACCTGTCAGAAACGACCTTTGTCCTTCCGCCCACAACAGCCGGGGCCGACTATCTCTTGAGGATCTTCACGCCGCGTAGCGAGCTTCCCTTCGCGGGACATCCGACTCTGGGTAGTGCTCACGCAATCGTGGAAGCGGGGTGTGTCGCACCGCGTGAAGGCGGTCGATTGATTCAACAATGCGGCATCGGCCTCGTTGAATTGACGCTCGAGGAGCGAGGCGAAGATCGCCTGCTCACGTTCAACCTGCCACCTGCGAAGCTGGACCCGCTGCATGCAGCAGATGTGGCGGAGCTGGAGCTGATCCTCGGGTGCAAAGTGGACCTCAAGACTGCGCCAGGTGTCGTGAATGTCGGCGCCATCTGGATCGTGGCGCATCTGAACGATGCCGCTTCCGTGCTCAATCTTCAGCCGGATTTCGCGAGGTTGGCGGACCTCGAGCGCCGCCTCGGTGTCACGGGCCTGACCGTATTCGGCACGCGCGAGCATGGAGACGATGCGGCAATCGAAGTGCGTACCTTCGCGCCATCCTGTGGGGTGGAGGAGGATCCTGTCTGCGGAAGCGGCAACGGCAGCGTGGCGGCCTTCCAGTGGCAACGCGGCCTGGTGCCGCGAGGCGGAACAGATTACGTGGCTGCTCAGGGACGGTGTGTCGGTCGAGACGGGCGAATCAAGGTAAGCGTGGATGCGAACGGGAATGTGCGCGTGGGTGGTTCCTGCGTCACATCTGTGGAGGGCTCGCTTACGCTCTAGACAGGGACCGGACGCGAGACGTGCTGAAACAGCTTGCGCGTTGGCTTCTGACATTTTCCGTATTCGCAAGAAAGGACGCAGGCACTTCGAAATGAATTCCGCATTCCCCATTGACTCATCGCCCGGCTTCATCTCGGTCACCAATCCCTTCGATGGCGTCGAAGTCGGCACGGTTGTGAACATTCCACCGGAAGGCGCGCAAGTGCTGATACAGACCGCGAAGGAGGGCGCGCGCGTTTGCCGTAACCTGTCCCGCCACGAACGCTCTCGCGTGCTCGAAACCTGCGCATCGCTCGTGGAACGCGATAGCGACGCCTTTGCGAATCTCATCGTCGCGGAAGCGGGTAAGACGATCAAGCAGGCCCGGAAAGAAGTGCTACGTTGCGTGAACACGCTCAAGCTATCCGCCGATGAGGCACGTCGAAACGCAGGTGAGGTCGTGCCGTTCGACGCGTACGGCGGATCGGAAAACCGCCAGGGGTGGTTCACTCGGGAACCGCTCGGCATTATCGTTGCGATCACGCCGTACAACGATCCACTCAACCTGGTTGCGCATAAGCTCGGGCCGGCAATCGCCGGCGGCAATGCCGTCGTTCTCAAGCCCTCCGAACTCACGCCGCTGTCGGCGATCAAGCTTGTTGGATATCTGGTGGCGGCCGGCATGCCGCCGAACGTCGTGTCGGTTGCGACAGGTGGCGCAGCGCTCGGCGAAGCACTCGTCTCGTCCCGGGACGTCAGAATGATTTCGTTTACCGGTGGATTCGCAACCGGAGAGAGAATAGCCAGCTCCGCAGGCCTCAAAAAGCTTGCGATGGATCTGGGCGGTAATGCACCCGTCATCGTTCTGAACGACTGCGACCTTGAGGACGCTGCTACGTCGTGTGTGTCAGGAGCGTTCTGGGCCGCGGGCCAGAACTGTATTGGCACGCAACGCATTCTGATTCAGTCGTCCATCTATGACGCGTTCAGGACGCGTTTCGTTGCCGGCACCAAAGTGCTCAAGACGGGCAATCCCGCGTTGCCTGATACGGACGTCGGGCCGATGATCACGGCTCAGTCAGCGGCTCGCACGAGACGCGTGGTGGATGCCGCGCTCAGTCAGGGAGCCACACTGCTGTGCGGCAATACTCAGGACGGTTCGCTTTACTCGCCGACGGTACTTGAGGACGTCAGCTTCGAATGCGACCTGTGGAAGCAGGAAATATTCAGCCCGGTTGTCGTTCTTCAGCGGATTGAGACACTGGATGAGGCGCTTTCGCTCGCCAACAGCTCCGAATACAGTCTGCATGCCGGCATCTTCACCAATGATCTGCATGCCGCGCTCAAGGCAGCCGACAGGCTGGAGGCCGGCGGCGTCATGATCAACGACTCGTCGGACTACCGATTCGACGCCATGCCGTTCGGGGGATTCAAGTACGGAAGCCTCGGCCGCGAAGGTGTCAGATTTGCGTACGAGGAAATGACTCAACCAAAGGTCGTGTGCATCAGGAAGGCGGTATATGACAACCGTGAACAGTCAGCAACGGCCTGATAAGGACGAACCGGCAAGCCTTTCTTTCGCCAGTCAGGCCGTGCATGCCGGGAACGTCATTGACGCCACGACGGGCGCGATCCGTACGCCGATCGTCCCACGAAGGTGACGGATGTCCGGGCGCTTGCAAAGATCGCGCACGATGCCGGCGCCATGCTGTCGATCGACGCAACGTTCACGCCCCCGCCGATGTTTCGCGGCCTTGAACATGACGCGGATTTCGTGGTTCATGCGCTGACGAAGTACATCAACGGGCATGGCGATGCGATGGGCGGTGCCGTGATCGGGCGCGCGGAGCTGATTCGCCGTCTGAAGGCCGATGCGCTTGTCGATGTGGGCGGTTCAATCTCGCCTTTCAATGCGTGGCTGATCATGCGGGGCTCGGTGACCTTGCCACTGCGTTTGGCTCAGCACGTGGCTACCGCGCAGAGGGTCGCCGAATTCCTCGACAAGGATCCGCGTGTTGCCTTCGTAGCGTTTCCGGGATTGCCTTCCCATCCTCAACATAGACCCAGCCGATCTGATTGCGGATATCGAGGCGGCGCTCGACGAGACGTTCGCCTGACTGACAACGTGCTGCGTGCTTTCCAGTTGGAGGTGCGGTTGAAATTCCGGGCCGTGCTGGCGGATCAACGAGCGCTGGCCGCGTGGGGGAAATTTCAAAGCGAAGTGGAATAGATCGCAATGACGAGCTGTTGTATGAGCAGCCCGGGTGAACCGGTCGCCCACACAACAACAGGTTCGGACATGCTCAACCCCCTTATTTCCCGGCGGCGTCTGATGGCCGCGGGGTCCATGGCCTCATTCAGCGTACTGTTTTCGAAGCTTGCCTACGGCGCGGTCACAGGCGACGCCGGGCCCGCCGCAAGCACGGCGACGAGCGTCGTTCCGGCATTTCTCGGCTCGTCGCCGCAAACACTGCCGCCGCTGCCATGGGCTGACAATGCGCTTGAGCCGACCATTTCGGCGCGCACCATCGGCATTCATTATGGCAAGCACCACCGGGCCTATTTCGACAATCTGCACAAGCTTCTTGCCGGCACGCCGCTCGAACAGGCATCGCTCGAACAGATCATCATGCAGTCGCATGACCAGCCCGCGCTCGCAGACGTTTTCAACAACGCCGCGCAGGCATGGAACCACAACTTCTACTGGAACTCGCTGAGCCCGGCGCCGAGCGCGCCGAGCGAGAAACTTCAGGCGGCGATCACCCGCAAGTTCGGTTCCGTCGATGCACTCGCGAAGGCGCTCGTCGCAACGTCGGCATCGCAGTTCGGCAGTGGCTGGGGATGGCTCGTGCTCGATCGCGGAGAACTCGCGGTCGTCAAGACGAGCGACGCGGAAACGCCGTTTACGCGTGGACTCGTACCGTTGCTAACCGTGGATGTATGGGAGCACGCGTACTACCTGGACTATCAGAACCGTCGACCGGACTATCTGGTCGCGACGGTCTCGCGTCACCTGAACTGGGCGTTCGCCTCAGCCAATCTTGACCGTGTCTGACAGGACGCGGGGCAGTTTCACGCTTTCATCGTATCGGGTCAAACGAGCATCGCCATGATTCGCTTGCCACGCAAAATGCGCCATTCAATCAGCGCCGTATGGTTGTTGGCAGTAGTCGGCACGCCGGCTGGCGCTGCGCCGATCGACCCGCCCGATGCGCGAGTGCTATTAAGCACCGCCGCATCCGGCGTCCAGATTTATTCCTGCGAATACGATGCGAACCACACGCTCGGCTGGGTGTTTCGCAGTCCGCGCGCCACGTTGTTCGATACGGCAGGGGCCGCGGTGATCGAGCATTCGGCGGGACCCTCCTGGGAAGCCCGCGACGGCAGCCGGATCGTAGGCCACGTCCTCGCGCAGACGCCGAGCGAAACGCCGAACGGCGTGCCGCAACTGCTGCTGGGGACGCGCTCGACAGGCGTGAAGGGCCTGCTGAGCGAGGTGCGCTACGTGCAACGCACGATGACCGCAGGCGGCGCTGCGCCGACAGCGCCTTGCACCGTCGAACACGCGACAGGCAGCTCGCCGTATATCGCCACCTATACTTTTTTCAAGTAGTAAGCGCCGGCGGACGGCACCCCATAAGACGCGTGACTAGTCGCTCATCTGCTTGCAGCATCCGTGACTGCACAGCGAGAGCGACGAGCTTGCCGTTGTCGTCCTGAATCTGCACGACACCTTGGCGCGGCGACAGAGTCAGATCTGTCGCCGCGCCAAGCCACGTGTGTTGCTCGAATGTTGACGATGCCGCTCAACGCCGGCCTCTTCAACACAACAGGGAAGGGGAAGAACGGCGTATCGAGGACAGCGCGCGAAAAGGGCGCGGGCTAAGTCCCGAAGAGCGGCGCGGTGCGGCGGGTGGAAATGCTGTTGCCCAGCGCATTCAGATCGGTACCGCGGGGCGGCCCGATCAGTGCGTAGCCGAGTTCGGACTGACGCCAGGTGACGACCGTCATCGACGCAACCTGCCGCGTTGCCGTGCCCGCGTCGGGCTTGGCTTCTTTCATCACGCACAAGGCGACGGGCGCGCCCTGTTTGGGCAGATAGACGATCTGAATGAGCGGTTTGTCGTTGAAACGCAGGCGCTGCACGCGCTTGAACGTGAGGCCGTAAGCGCTCAGGTCCGGAATGCGAATGGCGAGGCCATCGTCGTCGCGAATCTGCGCGGTGGTTTTCGCCACCAACGCAGGGTCGGCTTCGACGTTTGCGAGCGTGTCACGAGAATAGAGTTGTTGATAGCTGGCGGCGGCCATGACCCAAGGCGACACTCCGCTTCCAACTGACGCCACCGATGCGCCGGCCGTCGACGCAGGCCCGGTGCCGCTTCCGAGGCGCAGCACGAACCCACAGGTGAACGCCCCCGCGACGAACGCGACGGCGAGCCACGCTGGCGCGATGCGCAAGCGCGAGCGGATCGCCGCGGACGCCTCGGCGCCGGCAGGATGCGGCACGACGGCATCGTTGACGCTCGCATCGCGTCCGGCCGGCGCGACCGCGTCCTGCCGGCCCGGCGCTTCGTTCCGAGCGGCATCTTGCGCAGACTGTTTTGCCGCGCGTGCCATCCCGGCAATCCGCGCGCTCAGGCTTTCGGGCACCGGCGGCAGAGTCTGCCGCGCGAACGCTTCCGCGTAGGGCAGACGCGACGCCCTGAGCCTCTCGACGCGCAGCATGGCGTCGGCTGAGCCGTTCAGCGCGCGCTCCACGGCTTCGCGTGCGTGGGCGGGCAGTGTGTCGTCCACGTAGGCCATCAGTTCGATGTCGTCCGGATTCATAAGGCCTGTCTTTCACTCTTCGCGGAATGGGACGCCTTGCCCAAACCTGCATGACGCCTTAAGGGCTATTAACACAACACTCGTGGCTTGAGACTATTCCATCGGGCATGCCGTCACCCGGAGGTGGCGGCTGCGATCGGCGAGGCATCGCTGAAAAGCGGAGCCATGTCGAGGTTGGAGATGCGCTTGCCGAGCGCGCCGAGATCGACGTCGCCCGACTTCCCGATCAGCGCATAGCTCAACTCCGCTTGCCGCCACGTCGCGACGTCCATTGCATCGACCGTCTTCGTCGCGACCGGCTGGTCCGGTTTCGAGTCTTTCATCACGCACAGCGCAATGGGCGGGCCATTTTTTGGCAGATAGACGATCTGCACGAGTGGCTTGTTGTTGAAGCGCAGGCGTTGCACCGACTTGAAGGTCAGCCCGGCGCTTGTCAGGTCCGGAACGCGCAGGGCGAGCCGGTCGTCGCTGCGAATATCCCTGACGGCCTTTGCGGCGGCCTCCGGATCTTCCTGCGTGTACGCGACGGTATCGCGCGTGTACAGCTTCTGATAGCCGACCGCCGCCGCCACCCACGGAGACACGTCGGCGTTGGCGGTCAGCTGCGTGCCGCCGCTTGCAAGCGGGCCGAGCCGCACGAACAGGCCGCAGGCGAAAGCGCCGGCGACGCAAGCGGCGGCAAGCCAGACCGGCATGGCGCGCAGGCGCGAGCGCACGGGTTCGGAGGGCGCTTTTTCGCCGGGAGGCAGGACCGGGTCGTTCGATTCCCGGGCGCGATGCGCGCGGACCATCTCGTCGACCTTGAGCTTCAGCGAATCGGGCACCGGCGGGAGCTTCTGTTGCGCGAAGGCGCCCTCGAAATCGAGCCGCGAAGCGCGCAATAGCGCGACCTTTGCCCTTGCTTCGGCGGACTCGCGCAGTTGCGCTTCGACCGCGCTGCGATCCTCGGGCGACAGGCTGCCATCCACGTAAGCGAGCAGTTGAGCGTCGTCAGCCATCATGCGATTGAATCCTTTTGTATCTTCGCCGGCCGCACTTTCGGCGTCTCACCGCCAAGCAGTGCGCCGACCGCCTGGCGGGCGCGCGACAGGCGGCTCATGACCGTGCCGATGGGTACCTCGAGCACGTCGGCGGCTTGCTGATAGCTCAGGCCTTCCACGGCGACGAGCAGCATCACGACGCGCTGCGCTTCCGGCAAGCGTTCGACGGCCTCGATGATCTGCCCGTGCATCAATTGCGTTTCGGGACCCCTGTCGACGGGGTCGGGAAGATTTTCGAGGAAGTCGTCGTCCCAATCGAAACTGGAGCGTTTGCGCACGCTGCGGGCGCGCAGCTCGTTGATCCAGGTCGAATGGACAATCGAGAACATCCAGCTCAACGGAGCCGTGTCGGGCTGCAACTGATGGGCGCGCTCGAGGCCGCGCAGGCAGGCGCGCTGCACGAGGTCTTCCGCATCATGCTGGTCCCCCGACAGGCGAAGCGCGAACGCCCACAAGCGCGGCAGCATTTCGGGAAGCATGTCTGGTAAATCTGCAGCGTTCATTGAACGAAAATCTCCCATGTTCCCCGAGACGTGTTCGAAAGCACTGCGAGCACGTCAACCTCGCACCAATATTTGGACTATCGTTCGCCACCGTTTTTTCGCCACGAAGTTCGAACAGCCTAGTTTAACTTGAGACTGAACAACGCGTGAAAGTGGTCCTTAATGCATCGACAAAGTATCAATGCCGTCTTTTCTAGCGGCGACGCGTGCCGGCTCCCACCTCTTCGCGCGTTCGCCGTTCGAACGAAACCGAGTAGGCTGCCGAGCGCGCGGCGAGCAGCGGATCGTCTGAGGGCGCGATGCCATCGGGGAGGATCAGCGGATCGAAATTGATGTCCCGGCAGGCGCCGTCGATCTGGCTCTCGGCGCGCTCGATCACGATCGTGCCGGCGTCCACCCGTTGCAATTCGCGCTCGGATGGCCATGCGCGCGTCGCGTCGTCGACCAGGTCGCCCGGGCCTGCCGGCGTCAGCATGAGGTGCCAGGAAACGGGGCCGGTTTGCAGGCGCAGGTCAAGATCGTGTGCGAGAAAGTCGGGGTCGCGCGCCGGGTTAGTCCGCTCGTTCGACGCCGCATAGGGCGTGTCTGGAACGACACTCCAGCGGACGAAACGCGTGTTGCCATTGGCATCGACGAAACGGAACGCGTCGATGCCGAAGTAGCTTGCGTTATAGAAAGCCGAGGAAGGTGGATGGGTATCGATCCACTCGCGAAAGGCCGTCGTTTCGGGATGCTGCGAAAAAAACGCGCTCAATTTCGCGGGATCGGGCTGGCCGGTCCGCGCATCCGGGCGCAGCGCCACCAGTTGCTCGTACAGTGCCTGTGGCGTGGCGACCTGGAAAACCGGCACGGAGTTCATTGCGGTGCGCCATTGTTCTCCGTTGCGCAGCGAGAAGAGCAGCGCAAAGCTGCGCACGGACGTGTTGACGTCGTCCTGGGCGGGATTGCCGCCCGGTGCGGAGAGGCGGCCGATCACAGGGGTGCGGCCGCGCTCGAACACGCTCGCGCGAGAGAGCGCGGCGCCGTTTCCGTTGCTGTCGAAATAGCCCCTCACGCAGACTCCCTTGGCATGATTACGGCGAAAGCCGGCATGCCTGCCCATGCTGTCCTCGAAGGCGTCGATCATCCGGGCGGGCGTCAGTGCGGGCTCGCTGCCCGGCCATTGAATCCAGTCCGCGGTCCACGCGAACGCTCCCGCGATAGCCGCAATGACGATCACGATGAGGGCGTATCGGAGAACAAGCCACGATGGCTGGGGGCGGGACATGATGCAGCGTGAAAGCGAAACTCGCCGATCCAGAAAGCTGACGAGTATAAAGCAGGGTACGTCTCGCCGCCTGGCCGCCCAATGGAATCTATTCGCCGTGAGCCGTGGATCCTGTCACCTCGTCGCGGAATAAAACGGCTTCAATGAGAAGATCGCGGCTGAGGTCGGTGGTCAGAGCGTCCGCCGCCTCCGCCTGTTCGTTATTGGCTGACGTCGATCCGACCATAGACGCCAGTCGTCGGTGTCGGGCCGGCAGCGAAGAACAAGGTATTGAGCGGCTGATTGGCAGCGTTGTTGCCGAACGAGATGCCCCAGATACCCGGCTGTTTGAATGTCGATCCGTCCGTTTGTGTCATGGCGCCGATGAACGCACCGGAATTCGGGTCGAACGCGTCGATGGTGCCATCGCCAAAATTCCCGACCAGCAGATCATTGCTCAGTGCACCGAAATTAGCCGGCGCCACCGCAAGACCCCAGGGCGAATTCAGCGAACCGCCCTGGGCAATGCGCTTCGTGAGATGCCCGGCCGTGTCGAACGCGTCGACGGCGCCGTTGCCCGGGCCGTTCACCTGCGTGTGTCCATCGGGACCGAGCTTCGCAAACGTCACATATACGGTTGTACCGACCACACGTATTCCGAAAGGGGACAAGCCGGCAGGCAGGCTGGGATCCTTGAATTGCCCATCGAGTTGGATCTTGTTGAACGACTTGTCGAACACATCGACCTTGCCGTTATGGAAGTCCGCCGCGTAGAGCAGGTTCTGACCGGCATTCGTGCCAATGGCGAGACCCTTGTAGACCGCGCCGCCAGTGCCGTCGTCGTGCGCGTTAACCGCTTGCGTCGGCAACACCTTCGGCGACCAGCCGGCGATCGTGCCCGCGTCGGTGGCCCAGAGGAAGAGCGCGTTGCTTGTGGCGCCGTTTGCGCTAATTGCAAAGTCGGTGCTGGTATTGAACACGATGCCCGTCGGACCGGCAGCTTGCCCACTTGCCGCGGGCGGGATCGTCACGACGAGCGACTGCACGACGCCGTTGCCGTCATAGAGCGTCGACTTTTTCGTATTGTTGTCGGATACCCACATGACGCCGGTTGGGTTGAAGGCGATGCCCCAGCCGTTCTTGAGATTGGCGTCTGTGTTCGGTGCGCTCACACTGCCGTCGGAAACCAGCACGGTGGCTTTGAAAGGCCCAGTGACCGGAGCCGGCGGCGTGGAATTGTCGCTGCTGCCACCGCATGCGGTGAGCGTTGCCGTGCAAGCGGCGAATGACCAGGCAATAAATGTCTTTTGACGCAGTTTCATTTTCGCGGATTCCTCTTGTATTCGGAGTGGCGCCCGCCGCAATCGTCTCTCTCCACCTGCGATGCACGCGAACGAACGATCCGGGAGCGCGCAATGGAATGGGCGTGCAACCAGGGAATAGGAATTCCACAGATTGAATTGCCCGATCTCGTTGACTCTGAATCGTCCCTCTCCGAACGTCTGGGCTTGCGTTTTTATTCCACGACGGAAAACAGTCTCAGGCGAGAAGAAACCTTGCGTTGTTCTGGAATACCTCATCGGTCAACGGTGTTGTGGAAAAGGCAGAACCGCCGCAACGCCCTTCATCACACGATTCGAGGACCCTATGCCTGACCACTTCAATCTGCTCGTCTACTACGACGGATCGCCGGAATCCAGATTGGCCTTACTGCGCGTGACCCGTTTGGGATGTGCGTTGACCGCCACTGTTCATGTCCTCTCTGTTGTGGATATTGGCTCGGCTGTCGGCTGCAGTGTCGGATACCTGTCGGACATGGCGTGTTCGCAAATGGAAGGCGCGGCGAAGCAGGTTCTGGAGGAAGCGCTGGACCATCTAAGAGAGAGCGGAACGGTTGCGCGCGGATATGTTGCAGCGGGTAACGTGGTCGATAGCATGGCCAGGTACGCAGGCTTGCTCAACGCGGACCTGCTTGTGCTGGGTCACCGCAATCCGCGCGGACTGGCAACGTGGTGGAGCCAGCCATCCAACCACACGGAGCTTGTGAAACGCGCCGCAGGGCGTGCTGTTATTACAGTGCCGTTAGATTAGATGATGGCGCTACGGATAGATGCGCTGTTGTGATGGGTGGGGGGGAATGGTGCGGGAAAGGTAATTGGCCGCAGCGCAACTGCCGGAATAATTTGCCAGCGTTACCTGTTGTCAGGATAGGCCTGTCGTCGACAGCCAATCGACCTTTAGAGAACGCGCCATGTCTTGTCCCGGAACACGCCCTAAATCAATAAGTACGCCGCAACTCGTTACGTTATACGAACTTCTGATCGAATCTGCCACAGCACGCCCTCACGCCATCGCGCTGATCGCTGGCGATGATGCATGGACCTACGATCGTCTGACGCGGTACGTCAGAAGACTTTCGCAAGGTCTGCTCATTCAGGGTGTGAAACCGGGCGATCGAGTCGCACTGCACCTGACGAACAGACCTGAAACCGTCGCCGCGTTTTACGCGTGCATGTTGACAGGCGTGATTGCTGTACCGCTGAACACCCGGCTCACACGCGCGGAACTCGAGCCGCAACTGCGTCGGCTGCAGGTTTCGTTGTACCTGGGCCAGATTGAACTATACGGCGCGATCGCCGGCATGGATGCTTCGATTCTCGATGCGGACAAGTGCTTTCTCGTTGACGGCTCGTCACTGGATACTCGCGCCAGAGCATGGAGCGAGTTGCTCGAACATCATGCAGACGAGGTGCCGCTCGCACCGGTGCGCGTGGATGAACCTGCGCTTCTGCTGTCAACGTCCGGCACGACCGGCGAACCGAAGTTCGTCACGCATACGCCGCGGACGATGTGCGCGATGACGCAAGCATGCCAGGACATCGCGCTAAAGCCGTACGAGGTCGCGTTGATTGCCACGCCCATGATGCACGGGGCGGGGCTGTTCACTACGCTGGCGACGCTTGCCACTAACGGCACCTGCGTCCTGATGGATCGATTCGAGCCTGCGGCCGCGCTTGACCTGATAGAACAGCAGCGCTGCACGATGCTGATGTGGCTGCCGTTCATGTATTCGGAAGCGATGGCCCAGCAGGTTGCGCGGCCACGCAACGTCGCGTCACTGGGCACCTGTCTCGTCGGAGGCGACACGACGCCGCCGAGTTTGCAGGAGGCGTTTTTGCGCGTGTTCGGCGTCAGGATGCGCAACTTCCTTGGGATGAGCGAAAGCGCGGGCACGTTCACTTATGGATTCGATACCGGGCCGGTGTGCCGCGCGGTCGATATGGACCGGGTTCGCCTCGTCGATGAAGAAGGCAACACCGTCAGGCGCGGCGAAGCGGGCGAGTTGTTGCTGCGCGGCCCGAACGTGTTCATCGGCTATTGGCTCGGCCCGGGGCGCATCGACGATGCGCGCAAGGACGGCTGGTGGGCTACCGGCGATGTGATGCGCCAGGATGAGGCCGGCGATTTCTGGTACGTCGCCAGAAAGAAAAACCTGATCATTCGCGGCGGGTCGAACATCTCGCCGACCGAAATCGAACACGCCCTTACTGTCCATCGCGGCGTGAGCGAGGCAGCGATTATCGGCGTGCCGGATGCCGTCCTCGGTCAGCGCGTGATCGGTTTCGTCAAACTGACCGAAGCCGCGACTCAGGTCGAGGACGTGTTGCACGATCTGTCCACCAGAGTGGCGCGCTACAAGATGCCGGAGCGGCTCATCGTAGTTGATCAGTTGCCGCGTAATTCGTTAGGCAAAGTGGATCGGGCGAGGCTAAGAGCAATCGGCGAGCGTCTGGACGATTCGCGCGCGGCCTAAGCGGATGTCGCCTGCTGATCCGGTCGTCTCTCTGAGTAACGCAAGTGCTTCAACAACGCCGCCAACACAGGAGAAACCTGCTTGCGCGACGGGTAATAGAGGAAGAATCCGGGGAAGGGAGGGCACCAGTCCTCCAACACCCGGACCAGACGTCCAGTCCTGATATCGACCGCTGCCTCATGCTCCAACACGTACGCTACGCCAAGACCATCTATCGCGGCCTCGAGCATCAGATCCGGCTCATTGAATGTCAGCGGTCCCGACAGCGTTACCTTCAATTTTCGGCCGCCGTTTTCAAACTCCCATGAATAGAGGCTGCCTGCCGTTTCCATCCGGTAATTGATGCATTGGTGATGCTGAAGATCGTCCGGCGTACTGGGAGCAGAGTGTCGCGACAAATATTCCGGTGAGGCGACCACAGCCATCCTGAGGGCCGGCCCGACCGGCAGAGCCACCATATCCTGTTCGAGTTTCTCGCCCAGCCGGATGCCGGCGTCGAAACGCCCGGCAACAAGATCCCTGAACGCATAGTCGATGATGACCTCGACGGTCGCTTCCGGATAGGTCGTGCAGAAGTCGGCTAGCACCGGACGGATGACGGCCTCATACCCTTGCCGAGTGGCGGTGATTCGGAGGGTGCCTGAAATGCGATCGCGGATTCGACTGAGGTCTCCCAAGGCGCCGTCGATCGCATCGAGAGCAGGTTTGAGCGTCAGCAGGAGCGTTTGCCCCTCGGCGGTGGGTGCAACGCTGCGGCTGGTTCGTCGAAGGAGTGGGTAGCCGAGGCGATCTTCAAGTCGCTTGATCGTATAGCTCAGCATCGAATTGGACACGTTCAGTTCGGCGGCCGCGCGGGAAAAACTGCGCAGCCGCGCGACGACGGCGAAGGCCGAGAGGTCATCCAGGACCCCATGCGAGATCGTTTTATCTGCTTGCATGACTCATGCGAATTATCCGTGATGATTGAATGAATCGTCGCATCTATCCTTTCTGGAGGTCAAGGCATCGTGCGCCAGGCGGTGTCGATAATCTGAAATGAAGCGGAGGAAGGATGATTAACGATAATTCCGTATGGCTGATTACCGGTAGCTCTTCCGGTCTGGGTCGGGCGCTGGCCGAAAAGGTGCTTGAACACGGCTATCGTGCCGTTGTTACAGCTCGCAGGCCCGCTTCCGTTCGCGACCTTGTCGAGCATTACGGCGACCGGGCGATGGCTGTCGGCCTCGACGTGACCCAGTCCGCACAGATCAGCGCTGCGGTGAAAGCGGCGCATGAGAGATTCGGTCGGATCGACGTACTCGTGAACAATGCGGGCTATGGCTATATCGGGGCCATCGAGGAGGGCGAGGATGCCGAGATTCGCGCGCAGTTCGATACCAATGTCCATGGCGTCGTTGCCTTGATGCAGGCTGTGCTACCGGGGATGCGTCACCGTGGCAAAGGTCATATTGTCAACGTGAGCTCGATCGGTGGGCTCACCACTTTTCCGAACGTCGGCTACTACCATGCGAGCAAGTACGCGCTTGAGGGCCTTTCGGAGACCCTCGCGAAAGAGATGGCGCCGTTCGGCATCGGCGTGACGGTGGTCGAGCCCGGCGCGTTCAGGACTGATTTTCGCGGCCGTTCGATGCGGCAATCCAGAATTCGCATTCCCGAGTTTGCCGGGACACTGGGCAAGCAACGTGACGCGCTCCTCGACTCGCACGGAAAGCAACACAATGATCCGGTGAAAGGCGCGCTCGCAATCATTGAAGCATTGAAGGCGAAGCAGCCACCCCTGCATCTGCTGCTGGGCGCCGACGCGCTTGACCTTGCGCACAAACAGCTTGCTGCCCTGCGCAAGGATTTTGATGCGTGGGAGACGCTCTCACGAAGTACTGCGTTTGACGAGGCGGGGTAGGGTCCTATCACGACGAGCAAGCTGAAGCGTCTGGGCGAACTGCTCGTCGAGATTTCCACTACGCCCCATCGTTGCCAAACCGCAGCGGTGCGTTCTTCAGCACGAGCGCCATGAACTGGGGGCTGGCAGCCCCCTTTGAAGATGCGCTTACCTTATCGGGCCAACTCACAACGCGCTGGGCTGCTTCCAAAGATTCAGCGATTGGCCAACTCCCTGACGCACTGCATTCTTGTAAATTTCAAAACCCCAGCTGATGTCGAAAACAGCCATGCCGCAGGCAATGAAAATGACCCGCTCTTCCGCGTTTTCGCGCCCGGGCTTAATGCCATTCACGACGTCACCTAGCCCAGTCGAATCCGCCAATGCGGGCAGTTTGCCCGCATCGATCAACCGGTAGAACGGGCCGCCGATCACACCGCTGTAGTAGGCGTCCTTGTTCCCCGATGCGTCGGCATCCTCGACATACGCCTCTTGCAGAGGCGTGTGATCGAAGACGATCTTGCAATCGATCAGGAAAGATTCGTCTGTGTTGAACGGCCCCGACACCAGGATGGTCGCTCCCGCCTTGATCCACTCATCCTTGAAGTAGAGCGGCTTCAGGCGCGAGGCCGCGACCGTGATGACGTCCGCATCACGAAAGCCTTGTTCCGCCTCGTCGACGCCGATGGCGCTGATACGGTATTTTTCCTCGACCCAGCCGGCGAACTCGTTCGCTTTGGCGAGGAAGACGTCAAAGCAGATGACTTTCTCGACCGCGCCGAGTTGGGTCATGATTGCCGTGAAGCAGGCCTTGTTGATCGGGCCGCAGCCGATAACCGACACGGTCTTCGAATCCTTGTTGGCCAGATGCTTTGCTGCGACACCAGGCACAGCTCCAGTTCGCGCCGCACTCAGAAGGTTCGCCGACATAAGAGCCAGCGGTGCCCCGGTGTCCTTGTCATTGAGCATCATGGTCAGAATCGAGCGCGGCAGTTCCTTCTCCGCATTGGCATGGTTCGATCCGTACCATTTATTGCCGCAGACATCGAAACGTCCACCCAGATAACCGGGCATGGCGGCGAAGCGTCGGTCCGGTCCCGCCACCGGCATGTTGGGAAACTTCGTCTCTTTCGGGAAGACGATGTTCAGGCCGTGACTGTTGTGATTGGCGCCGCCCATGAGGTAATCGCCTTTACCAAGAAGACTGAAGGTCTCCTCGCAGACAGAAACACAACTCGCTGCATCCAGTACGCCGGCTGTGATCATGTCCGGCTCTGAAAGATAGAGGAAATCGATGTTCGGATACATTTGAGTTCACCTTTTCGAAGTGAGTGGGGTGGCATGTCGGCGGGTTCCTGTCATCAGAAGCACGCGTCAAAACCGAAGAAGTGGCGAGATATCAAAGAGGCGGCAACCGGGGCTGCGTGCATTGGCGCGCATCAGGAAGTTCAGCTTTTCAATGCGTTCTCCGGAACGCGGTGCGCCGTTCTTTTGAAACGGTACCTGGAGGCCGACTGAGAAATCCATCACAACGTCATCCACGACGCCACCGGAGCGGCCTGATGGCACCGCGATCATTCCGTGTTCTTCTGCAAATCGATAAGCGTCCAGCGCTTCGGTGATCGTGCCGACCTGATTGGGCTTGAGTACAAAACCACTCACGGCGCGGAGTTCATAAGCTTTTTTAAGCAAGGCCGGATTGGTTACGGTCAGGTCGTCGCCGAGAACGATCGTGCGGTCGAGTTCGCGAACCGCCTTGACGTAGCCGGTCCAATCGTTCTCGTCGAGCAGATCCTCGATAAAAACAAGGGGGAAAGTTTCCGTCAGGAACCTGGCATAGGCGATGAGTTCGTCCGATGACACCCATTTGCCTTTCAGCAGATAGGTGTTGGTCTCCCTGTTGTACATCTCGCTCGAGGCGCAATCGAGCGCGAAGGCGATCCTGCCTGTATAGCCGCACGCGTCGACCGCTTTCTGCATCAATGTCAGGATCGTCTCCGGGTCGTCCGACGGCGCGGCATATCCGTAGGAACTGGCAACCTGTGGCTTATGTCCCAGGTAGTCCGTGAGCACGTCCGCGAGTTTCTGGAAGACGGCGACCGCCATCTCGATCGACGAGTCGACGCGATCGGTGCCGTAGGGAACAATCAGAAACTCATTGAAAGCCTGCGTTAGTCCGTCGTATCGCCCGCCATTGATCACGTTGAAGCAGGGCACCGGCACGGTTCGAATGTCGCCACCCGCGATGTGCTTGTAAAGCGGAGTCGAGAGCGCGGCTGCCGCGGCGCGGAAAGCTGCAACGGAGACCGAGTAGATCGTATTGCCCCCCAGGCGATGCTTGTCGGGCGTGCCATCCAGGGCGATCATTTTTTCGTCGATGGTTCGCTGGTCGAACACGTTCATGCCGATGAGCGCCGGACCAATGACGTTCACCGCATTGCTGACGGCTTGATGAACGCTGAGCCCTTTATAGGTCGACGGGTCGTTGTCTCGCAGCACAAACGATTCGTGCATGCCCACCGAAGTGCCGGTAGGCGCGGCGCCCAGACCGATTGCACCGCTCTCGGTGCGGATCTCGACTTCCACAGCGGGGCGGCATTTGCAGTCGATGATCTGCTGGGCCCGCACGGATGTGATCCTGTCTTCCATGTTATTCACCCGCCTTCGGCTCAGGAATGTAAAGGATGTTCAGGTCGCACAGGTTGGTGCCCGTGTTGCCGGTGAAAACCGTAGAGCGAATCGAATCGAGTGCCTCGAAGCAACTGTGCTCACGCAGTGCCTGATACAGACTGATTCCTTTGTCGGCCGCAGCCTTGAAACTGGTGGAATCGGTAATGCCACCGGCGACGTTCGCCGTTCCGTCCGTGCCTTCGCTATCAATCGATAACAGGCATGCGCCTTTTGTCCTCGCGGCTGTGATCGCAAAACTCACGGTCATTTCCTGGCCTGGCCCACCGTGGCCCCTGATTACGCTGTTGTCGTCGATCAGCGTCGTAACTTCGCCGGAGCTCAGAAGCACACAAGGAGGCTTGAGCGGGTTGCCATACGTCTGGATTTCGCGCGCTATCGAAGCGAAGAATGTGCCGGCGTCACGGCTTTCGCCCTCGAGGAAGGACGAAACGATCATGGCCGGAAGACCCATCTCCTCGCAGATTTCCTTGGCGTAGATGCAGGAATCCGGCAGCGTGTTGAGCAGGAAGTAGGTGTTGTCGGGAAACGCTTTGGGCGTTTCCGCTTCGGGGCCGGCGTTCATCAGATAATCGACGACGCTCGTAGGCAGACGATCGGCGACATTGCGATTGACGATCGTTGCGCGCGCATCGTCCAACGTCGTCATGTCGGGGCCGATCGGCGTGCTTTTGTAGGCCGCATAGGGTACGGCGATATCGCCCGTAGCAGGCGAGCCCACGGCGTCGCTGATACCGAAGCCGATCAGCTCGGCCCCTACGTTCTGAATGCGCTTCGCTAACATGCCGCCGTTCAGGGCCGAAATGTGACGGCGCACCGCGTTGATTTCGTAAATGCCCGCACCGGATTTCAGCAGCACATCGGAGGTGTTGATCTCATCCTGCAAGGTGATGCCATCGATCGGGCACGACATGAGCGCTGAACTGCCGCCGCTGATCACCGCAATGAACAGATCCTCGGGCCCAGCCTGATTGACTAGTTCGATAATTTTCCTGGAGGCGCGGTGACCTTCTTCGTTGGGGAGCGGGTGTCCACCCACGAAGACTTCGGTCCTGTTGAAGCGATCGGTTTCCTCAAGGATCTTTACTATGGCGATTCCCTGAGTGAGGAAGTCCCCTAACACGTGATCGACCGCCATGGCCATGTGATTGCAGGCCTTGCCGGCACCGATCAGGTACACGTTGCGCTTCAGCGATAGATCCCATGAGCGGGTTCCAACATGCAACACGCTGCCTTCCATGCGCATGATGTTTCTGATCCGCCGATAGCTGTCCAGGCGTTCGAGTGTGCGATCGGCAATCTCGAGCACGACTTGTCTTGATGACGAGTCGCCTTGCGAGAGGATCGCGTCTGCATTTCGTATCTTGTTCATGCTGAGGAAAGACGGTGAGAGTGATCGCCACAAAGAGAGTCGGGCGGGATGGCTATCAATTTAGGCAAATGACCTGTACAGATACATGTACACTTGGTGGGGGCGCGAGATAGCTGTAGAGGTCTCAGCACCTCTACACCTTGTTAGTCGTCCGTCTGATTTCTTCCCTGTGTGGCCACGATGAAACCCGTTTTGACACTGGATTCCCGATCGGATATGCCGCTTACCGTGCAGATCGTGGCCGGGGTGACGAATGAAGTTGCTGAGAAGCGCTGGAGATCTGGTGCGCGCGTGCCGAGCATCCGCGCATTCGCCACGGCGCACGGCGTGTCGACCTTCACGGTCGTCGAGGCCTACGATCGGCTGGTCGCGCAGGGCGTACTGGAAGCGCGGCGCGGATCGGGCTTTTACGTTGCTGAGCGGAGCCTCAACACGCCGCGGAAAGTCGCCGAAAAGCTTGATGAAAGCGTGACCAATGGCTGGCTATTGCGAAACTTTCTTGGCGCGGATGAAGGGGCGATTTACGCGGGAGCCGGCTGGCTTCCGGAGCCATGGTTCGATAGCGATGGCCTCGCGCGTGCGCTCAGACAACTCGCATTGCAACCGGAAAGCCTGCTGGGTTATGGGCACGCGCGGGGGTACGAGCCGTTGCGGGAACAGATAGCCCGACAGTTGTCGGACTATGAAATCGAGGTGGATGCCGGCGGGGTCATGACGACGCTGGGCGCAAATCAGTCGCTGGACCTTGTGATACGCCAGTTCACTCAACCGGGCGACACGGTCCTGGTCGATGAGCCGTGCTATAGCGACCTGCTGGTTGCCTTGCGCTTGCGCGAGGTCGAAAGCATCGGGATACCGATGACGCCCGTCGGACCGGACATTTCCGCCATCGAGACCGTTTTCGAAACGCGCCGTCCAAAGGTCTACTTCACGAATAGCCGACTTCATAACCCGACCGGAGCGAGTTACAGCTCCGCGACGGCCTTCAAACTACTGAAAGCCGCGGAACGCCACAACTGCCTGATCGTAGAAGACGATGTTTCCGCCGGCCTGGTGCAAGGCTCGCACGTGACGCTGGCTTCGATGGATCAACTGAAACACGTCATTTATATCGGCAGTTTCTCCAAAACAATCGGTGCGGGTTTGCGCGTCGGTTTCGTGGCCGCGGAGGCTGGAATACTCGAGGGTTTGCTTTATCAGAAGCTGGTGTCGGGTATGTCGACGCCGACCGTCACGGAACGGCTAGTGAGCGCGATCCTGGCAGAAGGGCATTTTCGCAAACAGACGGAACAGTTGAGAGAGCGTCTCGCAACGGCTCAGGAACGGGTCTGTCGCCGCCTCGAAGCAATCGGGTTTGAGATCTTTTGCGAGCCTCGCGCCGGCATGTTCGTATGGGCGAGGCCGGCAGGCGTCGAACTGGATTCGGCGGAACTGGCCGAGCGTGCTCTCGACAAACGCATTCTGCTTGCGCCGGGACATCTGTTTTACGGCGGGCGCGTAAAGACGAACTGGTTGCGATTCAACGTGGCACATAGCAACTTCGATCGGCTTTTTTCTTTCCTGGCGGAATCCGTTGGACGTTAGCGTTTCCGCTTCACAGTAGTGCCATCCGGAACGGTATTGGCGGTCAGCCAATGCCGTCTGCGAAGCCAGCCTTTTCCGTCTCTATCCCGTCGGCGTAATTCTGCTCCAGTCAAACACCCTGGCAACTGTGCAGGTCTTACTAACTGCACAGGTAGGGGTGCGTGTCGGCGAGTGTGCATGTCGCGTGGCAATTTGGACCAAAAGAATACGCAGACTTCCGGGAGCGCATGCGTTCCATGGAAGCGAATACGGATATCGGATCACGTGATGCGAGAGCCGGTTACCAATCGATCACTGCGAGGAGAAAGATTCATGGACGGTATTAAGACTTCGGCCTTGTTCGCTGCATTGCTATCCACCATCTGCATGACTGCGCAAGCGGAAGTCGTCAAGGTGGGCGTTGCAGGTCCGTTGACGGGAGGGCAGTCGAATTTCGGCAAGGACGATGAGAGGGGTGTCCGGCTCGCGGTAGAAGACCTGAACCGCAAGCCGATGGTCATCAACGGTGAGGCGGTCACGTTCGCCGTGGTGTCAGAGGACGACGCAGCGGATCCCAAGACGGGTGTATCCGTCGCCCAGAAGCTGGTTGATTCAGGAGTGAAAGCCGTTATAGGCCACTACAACTCCGGCGTGACGATTCCCGCATCGCGCATCTATAACGATGCGCACATTCCGATGATCACCGGTGCGGCATCGAACCCGGCTGTTACCCAGCAGAACTATCCGTATGTGTTTCGCCTCGCCGCCAGCGACAATGTGATGGGCGCACGCATGGCCGAATACGCCGCGAACGTGCTTCACGCGAAGCGGGCCGCGGTGATCGACGATCGCACCGCATACGGCTCGGGAGTCGCCGATGTATTCGTCGCCACGGCTAAGAAAAACGGTCTCGAGATTGTCGGGCGAGAGTATTCGAACGACAAGGCCACCGACTTCAACGCGATCTTGACTCACATGAAAGCCGAACGACCAGACGTCATCTTCTATGGCGGCTACTACGCGCAGGCTGCTTCGATCGGACGGCAGACCAAACAGTTAGGGCTCGAGATTCCGATTCTCGGCGGCGACGGCATCTGCTCCGTCGATATGCCGAAGCTCGCTGCGGGATCGCTGGATGGCCGGGGCTATTGCGCTCAAGGCGGCGCGCCGCTGGCCACATTGCATGGCGGTGCCGATTTTGCAACCCGATATGAACAGAAGTTTGGCGCGAAGAACGATATCTACTCGCCGGCGTTCTATTCGGCAACCATGGTAGTGGCACAAGCTATCAAAGCCGCGAATTCAACCGATCCTGAGAAGTTCGTGCCGCTGCTTAAACAGACGCAATTCTCGACTCTGGTCGGAAGAGTGGCTTTCGACAAGACAGGTGAGTGGATCGACGCGCCGGTGACGGTCTACAAGGTGTCGGGCGACGCTCTCAATCCGATCCGTTAACGCTCTGCAAAATCTGGAGAACGGCGAACGAGCGGCGCGAAGCCGCTCGTTCCGTATTCAGCGAAACGACTACCAGCCAAGCGTTGCGAAAAGCTGTGGTACTTCGTCCAGCGTCTTGAGCGTGGCGTCAGGTGTGTAATCCGGCAGTAGCTTCCGGCCCGTACCGCGATCGATCCATACACACCGGAAGCCGATGTCTCGTGCCGCGGCGTGGTCGAGATGCGGGCTGGCGCAGATATGCACGACATCGTCCTTCGATACACTGAGCAATTCGTGTGCGTACTCGAACAAACGCGGTGTGGGCTTGTATGCGCCGGCCTGCTGTGCGGTCACCACGCGGTCGATATGACCGCCGAGCTGGGCGACGTTGCCTGCAATGATGTCGTCGTCGGTATTCGATACGATGCAAAGACTAAACCCCATCGCCTTGAGCTTCTCGAGCGTGCTGACGACTTCGGGAAACGGTGGCATAGCCGAAATTCGCGATGTGAGCACCGTGGTGTCTTTTTCGCTGCCATCGAGACCGAACTCCTCCAGCGCAAGACGCAAGCCCTGGCCAGAGACCTCACGGAACGAACGATGCGGCGGCGTTTGTTCGAGTGCGTGTTCGTGCCGGTCGTACACCTCGATAAACCTGGACGCCTCGACTTCGGTCGCGCCGCGATGGCCGAGAATCTCTTGCACTGCAGCAAGCAGACCTTCGTCCCATTGAATGAGCGTGCCGTAGCAGTCAAAAGTCAGCCATGTCGGCCGCCGCGTACCCTTTAGTGACATCATTGACTCCGTCTGGTAGAGAAGATGTGTGCAGGATAGGCTGAATGCTCTATATTGGAAAATTAAATAAATTTCTGATCCTTAGTGAAAAGGTAAATGACGAATCATGTTTGACCTCGAACTGCTGAAGACACTGATTTGCGTCGTTGACGAAGGCAGTTTCACTCGCGCCGGTGAACGCGTCCATCGCACGCAATCGACAGTAAGCCAGCAGGTGCGCAAACTCGAGGAATCCGTTGGGCGACCGTTGCTTCTTCGAGACCGAACCGGTAGCCATGTGATTGCCACCGAGCATGGCGTATTGCTTACGCAGTACGCGCGCAGGTTGCTGGCTTTGTCGCAGGAGGCGCAGGAGGCGCTCCGGCGAGATGTGCAGCTTTCGCCGGTGCGCATAGGCGTTCCGGAAGACTTCGACGCGCGACGTATGTCAGCGATGCTCTCCGGTTTTCTGAAAATCCGTCCGGATGCGCGACTTGAAACGTTAGCGGGCATGAGCGCGGTTTTGCAGCAAAAGCTTTCCGGCGGCGAAATTGATATTGCTCTCGTCAAACGCGAGCCTGGCAGTGGCGACTGCTACGCATCGTGGCCTGAGGCACTTGTCTGGGTGCGGGGCCGGGACGTCGTTCTGCCGAAACGGGATTCGGAGGAGCCCGTTGCGCTTGCGCTGTTCCCCGACGGATGCATTTACCGGAAGCGTGCGATTCGCAGCCTCGACAAAGCAAAGCGTGCGTGGCGCGTAGCGTTCGGCAGTCAAAGTCTCACGGGGATTCAGGCGGCCGTTGCCGCAGGCCTGGCCATCTCGGTGTTACCCAGGTCGGCGGTTTTGCCCGAGCATCGAATTTGCACGGATATGCCGCCATTGCCGCCAACCGAACTGGCGCTGATCGGCGCAGGCGACGTGCTCGACACGGTGCAGCAGGATCTGATCGAATTTTTGACGCAGAAGGTTAGACGGGCCTGAGTTCGCGTAGGTGCTCGCTGCAGTTCGGCTGCGCCAGGTGACAGCCAGGGAAACTAGGGCGCGGATGCCGGCCCGGCGCTCCCAGCCTTTTGAGGCGCGCCTTTCTGGGGGGTGTCTTTGTGGTGAGATTTCTTGCCTGTGCCAAGCGCCTTTTGTTCGGCTTTCCGCTGCGTGTCCTGCATCTGCTTCGTCCCGGGGGCGCGTGTCTGCGCCACGACTTCCGGGGCAAATGCGATTGACATAGCAAAACTTGCGGCGACTGCCAGCGAGACCGTGTAGCGATTTTTCATGATTCTCTCCCAGGTCAGACGCCGGGGGCGTGACCAGGACATCAATCTACTCCATCGACGGCATGGCCGCGACCTGATGCGTTGTGCGCCGGCGTTCAGATTTTTGCGGGCAATGGCAAAGCGATATGCGCTGCGGCCCGCATCTCACCCAGCAATGCTTTGCCTGACCATGAAGGGCGCACGTCGGCCCGCTCGGCTTCCCGCACGAGTTCGCATAGCCGTGCGTTGGCCGGTGCCGCTTGCCCCAGGCGTTGGGCGAGGCGCACGACCTCGCCATTGATCCAGTCGACTTCCGTGGCGCGCCCGGCCGCCAGGTCGTCGGACATCGACGAGCGCGCGAGCGGATCGATCGTCAGCATCGCGCGGCCCAGCCGTTCGAACAACGCATCGGGTACGCTCAGAACACGTGGTATCCAGGTGCTTGGAAGCGGTGTCACTCTGGCTGGCCGTATGCCGGCCTGCTTCAGAAGCGCGAGCGCTTCTTTCTGCGCCATCGCGAGACAAAGCCGGTAGGCGCGTTGCGAGAGCTCCTCCTTCAAAGGCCGGTTCGCCAGCGCATTGATGGCGTTGTTGAGGTTGAGCAACAGCTTCGCCCACTGCACCGGCAACATATCGGCGTGCTGGATCAGCGGCAGACCCGCTCTCCTGAACTCGTCGACGAACGGCTGCATGGCCGGCGCATGTCGGATCTCCAGCTCTCCCGCTGAACCTTGGTGAAACGCACCCGGACCGCGTTCGACGACATTGAATGGCACCATCCCTTCCAGAACCGTGTGCTGCGGCAGCGCGGCGCGCAGCACGTCCGCATTGCCAATGCCGTTCTGGAAGCTCACGACGATCGTGCCGGGCCGTAACACGTTCGCCAGTTCGGCAGCGGCGGCGGGCGTCGCTGCCGACTTGACGGTGACGAGCACGAGATCGGCTGCAGCGGCGCTGGCCGCGTCCGTCGATACGTCGATGCGTTCCGACGGAGCATGCCAGCGGCTATCGTCGTGCCGCGACAGCGTGATGCCTTGATTGCGCAACTGGTCGGCCACGCGTGCACGTCCAATGAAACTGACGTCGCTCCCTCCGGCAAGAAGCCGTCCGCCGACATAGCAACCAATTGAGCCGGCACCGTAGATAAAAATCTTTGCCATACAGGTTCTCACGTGACTTACCAGATTAATCTTGCGAGCGGACCGTGTTAGTCCGCATATCCAGGGTTGCGGCGGTCGAGCCGACGCAACAGCCCAGGCCATACCAGCGCTCCGGGTGTAAGGCCCCGCGTGGCCATCCGGATCTGTTCCTTGATGCCGGCGAGAATCTGCTGCGGGATGGGCGTGAGCTTGCCGCCACCTGACTGGGCGCGCACCTGAATCATGCAGGCTGCTTCAAAGAAGTACATGGCGACGAAGGCGTCCGCCGGCGCCGCGCCAACCGTCAGCAGGCCGTGGTTGCGCAGCATCAGGTAAGTGTTGCTTCCGAGGTCTTGAACGAGGCGGGGCTTCTCGGCTTCATTGAGGGCAATGCCTTCATAGTCGTGGTAGCCGAGCGACGCCAGCACACCAAGTGACTGCTGGGAGAGCGGCAGCAATCCCGCCTCCTGCGCCGACACGGCAACGCCGTTGACCGAGTGAGTGTGCATCACGCAATGGGCATCTTCGCGAGCCGCATGCACGGCGCTGTGGATCGTGAAGCCGGCCGGGTTGACGTCGTACGGCGATTCGACGACCTTGCGGCCGTCGAGGTCGATCTTGACCAGCGAAGAGGCAGTGATTTCGTCGAACATCATGCCGTACGGGTTGATCAGGAAATGGTGTTCGGGGCCCGGCACTCGCGCCGAGATATGGGTAAACACCAGATCGTCCCACCCGAACAGCGCCGTGAGACGGTACGCGGCCGCGAGATTGACTCGCGCTTCCCATTCGGCGGGCGAAACGTCGTTCTTCAGACTGACAGCAGATGAGGCCACGTCGACACTCCTTATTCGATGGTTCAAGCAATACCCGGAACAACACTGAATAGCACCCTGCGAATTCGCTCATTTTGCGCCTGCGACGCAGCAGGTGCTGCAGGGTCAAAGTCATTGCGTCGTCAGATGCGAATCCACATGATGTTCGCGAACCCGCCTAAAATCTGTCGGATACCCGACAGGTCGACGCGCCCATGGAATCCAGCCTGCACCGCTACCGGTCACAACTCGAAACGACCCCATGGTTCCGGGGCCTGCCTGTCGAGTTGCGGGACTATCTGATCAGCCATGCCAGCCTGCTCACGCTGGAAAAGGGCCAATCCCTGTATCGGCGTGGCGAACAGTCTTATGGCCTGTACGCCGTGCTGGGCGGCGCGCTTGCTATCGGCACAGTCGGGATGGATGGGAAAGAGGCGTTGCTCGCGGTGCTAGGACCGACCGCATGGGTGGGGGAGATCTCGATGTTCGACGGGCTGCCGCGGCCGAACGACGCCACGGCCGTCAGCAGGACCTTGCTGCTGCACGTGCCCGGGGTCGCGCTGCAGGACCTGCTCGATTCCACTCCGCGTTACTGGCGCGATTTTGCTTTGTTGATGGCGCAAAGACTTCGGGTTTCGTTCGAGAACGCCGAAGCGATGACCCTGTTGCCCGCGGCACAGCGCGTGGCGAACCGTTTGCTGATGATCGCCAGCGGTTATGGCGGTCTCAACGCCTCGCAGAGCAGGATAAGGGTCTCGCAAGACAGCCTGGCTTCGATGGTTTCGCTGTCGCGGCAGACCACCAATCAGTTGCTCAGGAACCTCGAAAGTCAACGCATAGTGAGCCTGAAATCGGGGGAAATTACGATTCTCGATTTCGATCGTTTGCGGGCAGCCAGTGTCGGCGATCTCAATCCGTAACTGTTACGCGGGTGCGGTGTGGGTGAGCGTGTTGCTGATGAATGCGCTTTTGTTGTGGATGGAGTGGGTCATGCAGGGGCTGCGTGTGCTTTTGACCAAGCGGGTGCAAGCGGATACCGGACGCGCCATCACCCGGCGCTGTTCGGAAACCCGACTGGCAACCCGTCGATGGCGCAGCTATCTCACGCGGCGAGCGCTGCGGTTTCTTTCTTCGCCGAGGCAATGGCCCCACTGCGTGTCTCTTCACCCATCGCCACGCCTTCTGCGCGAATGAAGGTGATATCCGTGATGCCGAGGAAGCCGAACGCCGCCTTCAGATAGGTTTCCTGATGATCGAAGAAAGCGGCGGGCGAGCCTTCACTGTAAACACCACCGCGCGACGAGGCGATGACCAGCTTCTTGCCGCCGGCCAGTCCGACCGGGCCGTGCTCACCGTAGCTGAACGTCTTCCCAGCGACCGAGATGCGGTCAATCCAGGCCTTCAGTTGGGAGGGCACGCCAAAGTTGTACATCGGCGAGCCGATGACCACGATGTCGGCGGCCAGGAACTCCTCGAGCGCGACCTGTCCCAGGGCGACGTCGGCCTTCAATGCCTCGTCGACCGGAGCGCCTTGCGCGGCCGCAAGGTGGGCTCCCGTCAGATGGCCGATCGGCGTGGCGGCGAGGTCAAGACGAGTGACGGTAAGGTCGGAACGGCTGGCCTGGAAGGTCGCAACAACCTCCGCAGACAGATCGCGGCTGACAGAGCCTTGTCCGAGGATGCTGGAATCTACGTGTAGCAGTTTCATGAAAGTGATCTCCGAAGTGGCAGACGAAGCGTCTGCCGGAAATCCGCACGATAGGCTCCGACCTGCAATCTGGATAGCCTATATTTTCAGATGAAACCCATCGTTTAAGTAGATGTATGCCTGACGACGTGACGGCAGATCAGTTGAGGGCGCGAACGACTCGTGGATGCGCGAGTCGTTGCCAGTGAGAGGGGTAACCCGGCAGTAGCGCGAGATACCTTAGCTACTCTTCACGCGCGTGGATGCGCGGGGCTGACTACCGGACTTGCCCGAACGTGGTTCGGCCTTGTCCGCACAGGGCGTCTCCGGCTGTTTGCTGAAGACGAGTGTCTCGACCATCTGCCAATACGCATCGACAACGGCTGGATCGGACGCCGAGACATTGCTGGTCGCAAGCATCTCCGGGCCGAATCCGGAGAGCGTGGATGTCAGGCTGATCATGAGGTAATGCAGGAGGATCGGTTCGACTTTGGGCAAGGTGTTTTCATCTTGCGCCGCGCGAATCTGTGGAATGAGCCAGTTGATCAACGGCTTGAGCACTGTGTCCGCGAGCCACTGCAAACGCGGGCTGTACACGAGGAACTCTTGCAGCATGAAGCGGTGAAACTGGGGAAAATCCACCGTGAACCGGAACAACGAGCGATACACGAGTTTTACCCGGTCCGCCGCCATGGCAGGGGGCGTATCCGTCAGATTGATGTCCCATTCCTGGCGAATGCGTTCGAACACAAACTCCGCCACCGCCTGCCAGAGAACGTCTTTGGATCGGTAGTGGTAGGTGATAAGCGGATGTTGCAGGCCGATGCGATCCGCGATGCTACGAATACTCGCAGCCTCAAAGCCCTTCGTGGCGAATTCGGCAAGTGCCGCGTTCAGGATCGCGGAGCGGGTTTCCTGCGCCCGCTGCTGCTCCGCACGTTTGAGTTCGGTTGGTCTGCTTTTGTTACCAACGTTCTTGGAACCTGCGCTGTCCGCCATTTGGTTTCTCGATTGGGAAATTCGTTATTGCGTTGCTTCTGTGCTCCGGTGCCTTCCGCCTTCAGACAGACCAACGCCGGGTAGGCCTGGCAGGCCGCGACCGTCAACGAAGGCAGGCATCGCAACGGTATCACACACCCAGCGCCGAGGCCTGGCCGCGCTGAACCCGTTGAGCACAGTCGATTTGGCGGGCACAGTAACACACTCTTTAACGACCGCTGGCCTGATGCGCCGGCAACTCCGAACGAAACAAAGCATACCGTTGGCTCGGCAAAAATCACGAGTCTAAAGAGCATCCTAATCGTCAGACAAAATTGTATCGCGCATGCCGCGTGCTCGGTCGATCCGCTGCTCCTTGCCGTTCAATTTCCTTTTAAATTGACATATCGTAAAGTATAATGAAGATGACCTGGTTGGTCCAGGGGTTCAAATGCAATTCACGGATCAAGGACAGATGGAAAGCAAAATCACGCTGACATCAAGTGACGACATCGCCTTCGTTACGATGGTGAATGAAGCGCGCGCGAACTCGATCGACAAGACGTTCTGCGATGAACTGCTGGGCGTCCTCCGCGAGGTTGAGGGGGCGTCGAAGTATCGCGCGGTGATACTTCAAGCTAGGGGCAGGATATTTTCAGCGGGCGGAGAGCTTCGCCAGATCTTCGACGGCGTGCAGCGTTCCGATTCCTACCTCGAATCGCTAATTACCGCACTGCACGCCGCGATTGTGACGATGCGGCGCCTGCCGATCCCTGTGATCGCCAGCGTTCAAGGGGCGGCAGCAGGCGCGGGCTTTTCGCTGGCAATGGCGTGCGACCTGGTGGTCGCATCGAACACGGCGCGCTTTGTTGTCGGCTACGCCAAGCTGGGGACATCCAGCGACGGTGGTCTCTCGTTTCATCTCGCGCGTCGATTGGGAGCGGCGAGGGCACTAGAGATCCTGTTGACGCGTGACTCGTTGACTGCGGACGAGGCCAGGCAGTTAGGGCTCGTCCAGACTATTGCCGAACCCGCTTCCTTGCAGGACGCCACGCTGGCGCTTGCGCGGAAAGTCATCGACGTACCCGTCGCAGCGGTTAGAGAAATGAAATCGCTTGTTGGGATGGTGGCCGAAGATAACCTCGAGCGCCATCTTGAACAGGAAAAACAAGCGTTCCTGCGATGCGCGTCGACGAAGGAGTTTTCCGAGCGAGTCGCACAGTTCATCGCAAACTCTGAGTCGCCCCGAAGAAGCACATCGACCTGAAGATAAAAATCTCATCTCAAGGAAGGTCCAAAAAGTCCTGAACTGAGACGCTGTTATTTCGCACGGTCCACACATCCCCATCTTCTTTGCCAGTTGGCGTCTTCGTAAAGTCGCTACTGCGCGGCGTCCCCATCGACTGCCTCGTTCAATCCCATTCACACCTCCGCGCGAATTCAGGGACCCGTTCCCTTCATTCGTCAGGTGAACATACCTGGGGATACTCCTATCCAAATTAAACTATACGAACGGAAAATTTAGACATATCCTTCTTTCCAGTAACCCTGATGTGCCAGTTAGCAGTGCGTTAAAAACGACATAGGAGACTGGAGATGAAGAGATTGTCCTTGGCCGCGGCGCTGTGTTGTGCCACGTCCGCGGTGGTGTATGCGCAAAGTTCAGTGACGCTGTACGGTCTGCTGGATGAAGGTCTGACTTACACGAGCAATCAGAACGGACATTCAGCCTGGTTGGTTCAGAGCGGAGGTGGATCACTGTCCAGATGGGGGCTGCGTGGCGCTGAAGACCTGGGTGGCGGTTACAAAGCGGTCTTCACGTTGGAAAACGGCTTTGACGTGTCGAGCGGAAACCTGTCGAACAATGGACGTTTGTTCGGCCGTCAGGCGTACGTTGGAATCTCAAGCCCGTATGGGACGTTCACGGTTGGACGTCAATACGAGGAAGTAGCGGAAATGCTCTCTCCCATCGCGGCCGGTTTGAACTGGGCGGTCTACTTCGCTCACGCCGGCGACGTCGACAACGTTGGCGGAAGCATACGCATCAACAATTCGGTCAAGTACGCCAGCCCGAAAATTGCAGGCTTCACATTGGGTGCGCTCTATAGCTTTGGTGGGCAGCCCGGACAATTCTCAACGAATAGCGTGACGTCGGTGGGACTGAGTTACAACGGAATCAGCTTCCCGCTGTATGTTGCAGCTGCCTATACGATCATCAAGAATCCGTATGCGGCCGCATTCGATAGCATCGCACCGCGAAACATCATTTATTCCCGGTACGTTCAGAGCGCGGAAAGCGAATCCATCGCAGGGGTAGGTGCATCGTACAAGCTCGGCAGCGCTTCCATTGCTTTCCAGTACACGTCGACGCAATTCAAGAAAGGCTTTCTTGCCAGTAACGTGCGCTTCGACAACTACGAGGCCAGCGTCGGCTACTTCATTACACCGTTTCTGTTCGCCGGTGCGGCGTACATCTACACGCACGGCAAAGTGGATGCAACTTCCTCGACGCCCATCTATCGGGCAATCGATCTCTACACCAACTATTTCCTCTCGAAGCGGACGGACGTTTACTTTGCGGCCGAACTGCTGAAGGCCGCGGGTTCGGCGACTCAGGCGCAGATCACGTTGATTCCATCACCGTCGAGTGGACAAACTCAGGGCTTGTTGAGAGTTGGGATTCGTCACAGGTTTTAACGAACGTGTGATGTCGGTGGTGTCGAGAAGCAGGTGAACCCAGATTGACACCGGAATCAGGTGATCGATCATCAAGGACAATGCGATGAATAGCACAGGCTATGCCCAGCGGGACGTGCGCGAGATTTTCAACGATATGCCGATGGGGCGTAAGCAGTGGACTGTGTTCCTCATCTGCTTCGCCGCAACAGCGATCGAAGGTTTCGATACCATTGTGATCAGTTTTATCGCGCCTGCGATAAGTCAGCATTGGCATCTATCGAGCGCTGCTCTTTCACCTCTGGTGGCTTTCGGACTCACCGGCTTACTGATTGGATCGATTGTTGGAGGAACGCTGGCTGATCGTGTTGGCCGTCGAACCGTGAGCATCGTGGCAATCGCATGGTTTGGAATCGCGGGTGTGATGTCGAGCGAAGCACAGTCGATATTTCAGCTTGTTGCCTTGCGCTTCATAACCGGCCTCGGCATCGGAGCGGCGATGCCCGCTACGTCGGCGATCGTCGCTGAATATAGCCCGGACCGTTCACGCTCAGCGATGCTTGCATCGACTTACTGTGGATTTCTTTTCGGTGCGGCAGCCGCTGGTTTGGTGACGTCTCTCGCTATCGGGACATTGGGGTGGCGAGGCATGCTGGTACTGAGTGGTCTTTTGCCGCTTGGGGTCGTTGCTCTATTTGCATGGCAAGTGCCCGAGTCGCCGCTCTACGTCGTGGCCAGTCGAAGGTCCAACGACGAGGCGCGGCGAATTCTTGCCAAAGTGTTTCCGTCTTTAGACTGCACCGGAATGCACCTATTCATCGCGGAAACGCGTGAATCGATAAGCGGAAGCAGGGCGCTGTTGAGCGCGAAATACCGGCTCGGTACCGTGTTGACGTGGCTTGCAGAGTTTGCAGGTTATCTGGTGTTCTTTCTGATTGGAAGCTGGATGCCGACCCATCTGAAGCAGGCGGGGCTATCGATGCACGACGCCTCGCAAGTATCGTCGATGTTCCAGTTCGGTGCGCTTGGCGGCGCGGTTCTTTTCGCCATCCTTGTTCGTCGCTTTAACGTGGCGTCAGTCGTTTCCGTGGCATTCGGCGCGGGCTCGCTGCTTGTCATCGCGTTGGGCATCTCCGAAACCACTCAGTGGCACGCGGGCGTGGTCTTCCTGTCCGGTATAGCCGTTGGCGGACCGCTTATCTGTGTCAACACCATTCCAGGCATCTTCTATCCAACTGCGCTGCGTGCGTCCGGCGGTGGCTGGAACGTTGCGATTGGACGGCTGGGGTCTATTGTCGGTTCGTCGTTGATTGGCCTGATCGTCATATCGGGTTTTCCGTACCTGCTCACATGTGCGTTGTTGTCGATACCGCTTCTGATGGCTTGCGTATGCATGACCGTCATGGCCCGAGTGCTCTCTGCACAACGGCGATTGCTGACCGAGCACGTGGCGGACATCAGTGCTGGATCGACAGATGATCCACCGTTGCCGAACAGCACCACGCAGTGACGGTATGGCATTAGCACCCGAGGTTATGGGTAGGTAGTCGCTCCAGGCTCGCAATTCAT
This sequence comes from Paraburkholderia sp. SECH2, assembly GCF_030464795.1. Taxonomy (NCBI): domain Bacteria; kingdom Pseudomonadati; phylum Pseudomonadota; class Betaproteobacteria; order Burkholderiales; family Burkholderiaceae; genus Paraburkholderia; species Paraburkholderia sp. SECH2. Next base: position 125,417 of record NZ_JALPRH010000009.1, on the reverse strand, counting down.
TTGGGATTCAAACTTTTATTTTTTGGCACGTCGTTCGTCTTGCATACTTTACGGACGTGCAGTATAGTGAATTACGGAATCTGCCTGATCGTGCGGCTCTTGATGAGTGAACGCAAATGCGCATGTCGGTGGGTAAAGCAAATTTTCGGCTTTGAGACGGCCGTCTGTTGACGCCGAACAGGCCAACGAAGGAGGAGACATGATTGAAGAACGCGACATCGTCGTAACGATGCGGGACGGAACCCGTCTTGCGGTAGACGTCTATCGACCGGATGCGGATGGCAAGTATCCCGTGCTGTACGCTTCGGCGCTGCACAACAAGGATCTTCAGGGTCCGGATATTGCGGACGTCTTGCCCCCACAGCCCGCGCATGCGCCGCTCTGGTTCGGGCCGATAGAAGCCGGGGACACTCGCCGTTTCATCGCCAATGGTTATGTGCACGTCATTGCGCAACCGCGCGGCTCCGCCAAGTCGGAAGGCCACTACGGCGAGGAGAATACCGACCACTACGACATGATCGAATGGATCACGCAGCAACCGTGGTCCGACGGCAAGGTCGGCATGGTAGGGATCTCGGGTTTTGCCGGCGAACAATGGCGTGCGGCGGCGCAGGGCCACCCCGCGCTCAAGGCAATCTTTCCGTACGACGCCTGTAGCGCATACGGCGGGATGTTCGGGTTCCGGGACTTCAATCCCGGTGGCGTCATTCACACGTTTCCGTACCTGCTTGACGTTTTCAGCACGGTGCATGAGCCGCGCGGCGTGCCGGGTACGTTACCTGAAGCGCAAGAGGAACTCTGGCGCGCAGCCATGCGCAATCCCGACTACAAGATGTACATCAACCTGTACAACATCCTGACGCAGAAGGGGCAGCGCACGGGGGTGATGTATCACATCATGACGAACCCTTGGGAGCCGGAAGGGACGGTCGAACGAGCCGAGGAGATTTTCAAGTCGATCAAGGTGCCGTTCTATACCGGCTCTGGCGCCTATGCCTACACGTACAAATTGCACTGGCTGGGCGCGCAGCATTACTTCAGCAATGTCAAACAGCCGCGCAAGCTGGTCTTTACCGGCCCGGCGCATCTGGAGCGGCCATTCCATCAGTATCACGACGAGGTTATTCGCTGGTACGACTACTGGCTGAAGGGTATCGATACCGGCATCATGAACGAAGCGCCGGTGCGTTACTGGGTGATGGGCGCCAACGAATGGCGCACGGGGAGTGACTGGCCGTTGCCTGAGACGCAATGGGCGAAGTACTACCTGTCGGGCTGGGAGCAGCTTTCGACAGACGCCCCTCGACCTGCGGCGGAAGTTGGCAACGCGCATCGGGAACCTGATGTCTTCACGCAGATGCCGCTCAAGAAGACCTCCAAAGTTGAGCGCCTGCGTTACATGACTGAGCCGCTTGCGCAGGACGTACTGGTGGCGGGTCCCATTTCACTGACGCTCTACGCTGAGATCGACCAGACCGACACGAACTGGATTGTCGTACTCAAGGACGTGGGCCCGGACGTATCGGTGGTTACTGCACGTGTCGGCGAACGGTCGGTTCCCGACACACTGCCTGAGCGCGAACTCACCCGTGGCTGGCTGAAAGCGTCATACCGCGCAACGGATCCTGCCCGATCCACGCCTGCGGAGCCGTTCCACAAGTTGACGAAAGAGTCGATCGCGCCGGTCACGCCGGGCGATATCGTCAAGTATGAAATCCAGGTGCTCGCAACGGCAAACCAGTTCAAGGCCGGCCATCGCATCTGTATCGAGATTTGCAGCATGGATGCGCCGACAGGAACGGGCGCGATGACCGACGTCGAATACATTCCGTATCACGTCACCAGCAGCAACACGGTGACTCACAAGATTTACCGTGACGCGGATCGCCCTTCACATCTGCTTCTGCCAATCATTCCGTTGAATCAAGACAATTCCTGAAATACGAAACATTCCCGAGCGTCACGGACGCTTGGTGAATCTGACTGAATAGTGAGGTTAGGCGATGAAAAGCATACGTTTTGAGCGCGACGGGAAGGTCGGGAATATCGTTCTGGCGAATCCGCCGTACAACCGTCTCGATGCACGGTTTGCAGAGTGTCTCCGGCAGGCGGTTCACGAAGCTAGCGAAAGCGACATCCGGGTACTGGTCGTCCGTGCGGAAGGGCCGAATTTCAGTCTCGGTGGCGAAGTGCGCGAATGGCCAGGAAAGGACCTGAACTGGTTTCGCACCTTCGTCGCAGAGGTCAACACTTCGTATCGCGCCATCGAAGCGCTCCGCGTCCCGACGGTGGCGGTGGTGCAGGGTCTGGCTTTCGGCGGCGGCTTTGAACTCGCGTTGAACTGCGACTTCATTGTGGCGTCAACCGACGCCGTGTTCCGGTGCGTCGAGGTCACGACGGCGATGCTTCCCATTGCGGGAGCGCTGCAGCGGCTGGCCGAGCGAGTGGGGCGTAGCAACGCGTCCCGTTTCGCGATGCTGGGTGAAGGGATTCCCGGCAGCGTGGCCCGTGACCTCGGGATTGCAACGCACGTGGCCGAACCCGATGCACTCGAAGGTGTTGCTGCCGAGCTGGTTGCGCAGCTTTCCGACGGTCCGACGCTTTCGTACGCAGCGACGCGCACCTTGCTCAAGGTGTGGTCAAGCGGCGGTATCCCCGGCGCCGATGCCGCCATGCTGGATGTGTGCATGGACCTGTACAACACGGAGGACGCCACGCGAGGTTTCGCCAACACTGCCGAGGCGTTCGATCGCGACGAAGAACCGGGTGAAATGGTTTTTCACGGGAAATAACGCGTTTTCGATGTCGGCCTTTCAGATGCGCCGGCGACATTGCAATCGCTACATAACGCCATACAGCGGAATTTTCGGCGGAAACGCGCAGTAACGATGGAGGAGGGCTTCATGCACACTTTACCCGGTTCCCTTACGCTCGAAGCGCCTGCCGATGGCGTTGCCTACGTACGGGGTTCGACGGACGTTCCGTTGAGCGAGTCTACAGTCGGCCAGTTTCTGAGGGAAACCGCGCGCAGATTTCCTGATCAGCAAGCTGTGGTATTCCGGGAGCAAGGTGTACGGTGGACGTGGAGCGAATTTGATGATCACGTCGATCAGCTTGCCGCTGGGCTTCTGTCGTTGGGCATAGGAAAAGGGGATCGCGTCGGCATCTGGTCTCCCAACCGGTTCGAATGGTTACTCACGCAGTTCGCGACAGCGCGCATCGGTGCTGTGCTGGTCAACATCAATCCCGCCTATCGTGTGTCGGAACTCGAGTACGCGCTGCGGAAAGTGAAATGCAAGGCGCTCGTCACCGCCGAAAGCTTCAAAACATCGAACTACATTTCGATGTTGCTCGACATTGCGCCTGAGCTCGCGTCGCAGCAGCCGGACGAGTTGAAGGTCGAACGTCTGCCGGACCTTCGCACGGTGATCTCCGTGGGTGACTGGCGCGTATCCGGTGTCATGTCGTTTCACACGGTCCTGCAGCGTGGAGAGGGGATGCTTCGGGACGAAGGGCGTGAGGTAATCGAAGCCGTCGAGCAAACACTTTCTTGCCAGGACCCGATCAATATCCAGTTTACGAGCGGCACCACCGGCAGCCCCAAGGGTGCAACGCTGACGCATCGAAACATTGTCAACAACGCACGCTTTGTCGGCATGGCGATGAAGCTGTCTGAAGCCGACTCGCTTTGTATTCCTGTGCCGTTGTACCACTGTTTCGGCATGGTGCTTGGCGTACTGGCGTGCGTGTCGGTTGGCGCTCAGATGGTCTTCCCGGGGGAAGGATTCGACGCCGGCGCGACCCTCGCAGCCGTCTCGGAAGAGCGTTGTACCGCACTTCACGGCGTGCCGACCATGTTTATCGCTGAACTGGGGCACGCCGACTTTGCATCGTTTGATCTGAGCAGTCTGCGCACCGGCATCATGGCCGGATCGCCTTGTCCGGTCGAGACAATGAATCAGGTCGTGACAAAGATGAATATGCGAGAGGTCACCATTGCGTATGGCATGACGGAGACCAGCCCTGTGTCGTTTCAGAGCGGAACCGCGGATCCGCTCGATAAGCGCACGACAACGGTCGGGCGGATTCAACCGCATCTCGAAGTGAAAATCGTTGATTTCGACGGTAAGACTGTATCTGTCGGCGAGACGGGAGAACTCTGCACGCGAGGGTACTCGGTGATGCAGGGATACTGGGAAGACGAAGCAAAGACGCGCGAAAGCATCGTTGACGGATGGATGCATACAGGCGATCTCGCCACGATTGACGCCGATGGATATTGCAACATCGTGGGAAGGCTGAAGGACATGGTGATTCGAGGCGGAGAGAACATCTACCCCCGCGAAGTTGAGGAATACCTCTTCAGGCATCCGAAAATCCAGAATGTGCAGGTGTTCGGCGTGCCAGATGAGAAGAACGGCGAGGAGTTGTGCGCCTGGATCGTGCTTCGAAAAGGCGAGGGTTCGTCTGAGGAGGACATCAGAGACTTTTGCCGAGGGCAGATCGCGCACTATAAGGTGCCCAAATATATTCGCTTCGTGAGCGAACTGCCCATGACGGTTACGGGAAAAGTACAGAAGTTCGCGATGCGTGAGGAGATGATCCGCTATCTCAATCTGACCGAGCACAAGACCGCCTGACAGGTTAGCGAAAACCGGACGGGATCGTAAAAACAGAGACTCGTACACTCGCCTTGAGTTAGTTATCCAAAGTATATGGAAGCGGCGAGGCACGAAGGCATGACAATTGGAGGTGTCGAATGTATGAAATAACCACGGACGTACTCATCGTCGGAACGGGGCCTGCCGGCTCTGCCAGTGCCGCGCTGCTTTCGACGTACGGTATCAACAACATGGTCGTCAACCAGTATCGTTGGCTGGCCAACACGCCGCGAGCGCACATCACGAACCTGCGCACCATGGAGGTCCTGCGTGACCTCGGCCAGCAGGTGGAGCAGGAAGCCTACCTGCACGCGACGGATCAGGATCTGATGGGCGGAACGGTTTTCTGCGAAAGCCTGACCGGTGAGGAGATTGGCCGGGTGCCCAGTTGGGGACTGCATCCGCTCTCAAGAGCGGAACGCCAATTGTCGAGTCCGACGAAGATGAACGATTTGCCGCAGACGTTCATGGAGCCGCTGCTTTTTAAAACGGCTTGCTCGCGAGGCACTGAAGCGCGGATGAGCACGGAATATCTGAGTCATACGCAAACCGACGAGGGTGTTCTCACGCGCTGCCGTGACCGATTGTCGGGCGAGGAGTTTACGGTCAAATCCAAGTACCTGATCGGCGCGGACGGCGGGAACTCCAAGGTCGCAAAAGATGCAGGTCTGCCTTTCGAAGGGCAGATGGGGGTGCGGGGATCGATGAACATCTGGTTCCGTGCGGACCTGTCTGAATTCGTCGCGCATCGCCCGGCAGTGTTGTACCCAATCATGCAACCGGGCGCGGAAGTGGGCGGTATCGGAATGGGCCTGATCCGGATGGTTCGGCCGTGGCACGAGTGGTTGATCGTTTGGGGCTATGACATCAACGAGCCTGCGCCGGTTGTGGACGAGGCAAAGGCCACCACGATCGCACGCCAACTCGTGGGTAAGCCGGATCTCGAGATCGAACTGCTGGGCGCGAATACGTGGACAGTGAACAACATGTACGCGACCCGCATGCAGGAGGGGCGAGTGTTCTGCATGGGCGACGCGACCCACCGGCACCCGCCATCCGGCGGCCTGGGCTCCAACACGTCGATTCAGGACGCGTTCAACATCGCATGGAAGCTCGCGGAAGTCATCAAGGGGCGCGCGGGTGCAGCGCTTCTGGATACCTATTCGGTCGAGCGCGCACCGATCGCCAAGCAGGTCGTCACCCGCGCGAACCAGTCGATTGCCGAATTTGCTCCGCTCTATAGCGCGCTTGGCATCGACAAATCGAATGACGGGGAAGTCCTGCAAGCGAATATGCATGCTCGAAGCGGATCCACGGCGGCCGCCGAAAAACAGCGGGACGAAATTCGGGAAGCATTGGCGTTCAAGCGATATGAACTGGACGCCCAGGGCGTGGAGATGAATCAACGCTACCAATCGAGCGCTGCGGTGACCGATGGGCAAGCCGAACCGGAATTCACGCGTGACCGTGAGCTGTATTACCAGGCGACGACGTGGCCCGGCGCGCGTCTGCCGCATGCCTGGATTTTCGATTCCCGCGGACGGCAGCACTCTACGCTTGACCTCGCAGGACACGGGCGGTTCGTACTGTTCACCGGTCTTGGCGGCGAAGCGTGGGTTGAGGCTGCGTCAAAGGTCGGTGAAGAGCTGGGGTTGAAGATCGACGTACACGTTATTGGTCCGCGTCAGGCCTATGCGGACCACACGGGCGACTGGGCTCGCGTGCGTGAGATCGGCGACAGTGGTTGCGTATTGACCCGCCCGGACCATCATGTTGCCTGGCGTAGCCTTGCGTTGCCTGGTGATCCGGTTGTCGAACTTCGCCGGGCACTGGGGCAAGTGCTCTCGAAGTAAATAGTGGAAACGAGGGTCTCGCCTGGAGAGGCGACCCTCGCCACGAAATGGAGTTTTCAATGAATCAGCAGGAACGTTGGAGAGAGGGCATGAATAGCGGCCTTCCAAAGCGCGTACACGTTGTCGAAGTCGGGCCTAGAGACGGTCTGCAGGCGGAAAGCACGTTCATCCCAACGGACACCAAGATTGAACTGGTCAATCGGCTCGTTGGCGCCGGCGTACAACGAATCGAAGCGGCGTCCTTCGTCTCGCCAAAATGGATTCCGCAAATGGCCGACGGTGCGGAAGTTTTGGCTGGGATCGATCGCGCAGCGGGGGTCTCGTATGCCGCGCTGACACCCAACATGAGAGGGCTCGAGGCCGCGATTGAGAGTAAGGTCGACGAGGTCGTCATTTTCGGCGCCGCGAGCGAAGCGTTTTCCATTCGCAACATCAATTGTTCTGTCGCGGAGTCGCTCGAACGATTTGCGCCGGTTGCGCGTGCGGCGAAAGAGACGGGATTGCGATTGCGCGCCAGCATTTCATGCTCGTTCGGATGCCCGTACCAGGGGGCGGTGAGTGTTGATGCCGTCGTCGATATGGTCAGGCGTTTTCGCGATCTGGGGTGTGACGAAATCGATATCGCCGACACCATCGGGGTGGGTACGGCGCGCCAGGTTCAGCGAGTGGTTGAGGCCGCTTCCAGGGAGTTTCCGTTGGCGAGTCTCGCTGGTCACTTTCACGATACCTATGGACAGGCGTTGGCCAATATCTTCGGCGCCCTTCAGGTTGGAATGACAACGTTCCACGCGTCTGTTGGTGGACTGGGCGGTTGCCCCTATGCCAAAGGCGCCACCGGCAATGTTGCTACCGAAGATCTGCTTTACCTGCTGAACGGTCTCGGCATCGAAACGGGCATTGACCTAGACGCCGTCGTTTCGATTGGCGATTGGGTGAGTCAGCAAATGGGCCGGGAGAATGGCGCACGCGCGGGTAAGGCACTGATGGCGCGCAAGGCACTCAACTGATGTTGTTGTCTCAGCGGAGATCGACCGTTTAGCGCGGGCGTCGGCAAATACCGCGTTGCGGGATGCGGCGCCCTCTAGCGTGATGCAAATGCTCCAAACACGAGCTGCTCGACAGTGCGCCAATATTCTTCGGCCAGCGCCGGATCGGATGGTGATAGATCACTGGTCGCCGAAAATTCCGGACCGAAGCCCGAGAGGGTCGACGTCAGACTAATCAGCATGTAGTGGAAAACAATAGGCTCGACGTTGGGTAACGCGTGTTCCTCCTGGGCGGCGCGGATTTGCGGTAGCAACCAGCCGATTAACGGTTTCAGAAAAGCATCGGCGAGCCATTGCAGCCGCGAGCTGGAACCTAGCGATTCCTGAAGTATGAAACGGTGGAACTCGGGAAACGCTACCGTGAAGCGAAATAGCGCCCTATATGCCAGCTTGAGCCGATCGACTGCGCTAGCCGGACCGAAGCCGGACAGACTTGCATCGCGTTCTTGCCGGACGCGCTCGAATACATATTCGGCCACCGCCTGCCACAGAATTTCTTTGGAACGAAAGTGGTAGGTAACGAGCGGATGTTGCATCCCAATCCGGTCTGCAATGCTACGAATGCTCGCGGCCTCGAAACCCTTCGATGAAAATTCCGTAAGAGCCGCATTCAGGATGGCCGAACGCGTTTCCTGCGCGCGCAACTGTTCAGTACGCTTCAGTTCAACCGGGCGGCGTGCCCGGATATCTCTTGCCTCTGGAAGGGTAGGTGACGCCATGTGCGAATACCTTGCGACACGTTGAAAGGAAACTCGTTCTACAAGCCATCAATGGGTGCGCTACCGTCGAATGCCCGCTGCAGTAAAGCGCGAATTGCTTCGCGTTCTAGCGGACGGGGATTCCAGTAGGCGTTGTTGCAAGCAATGTCGGCGGCCTGGTCGAGTTGCTCTTCGCGCATGCCGATCTCCTTGAGTGCAACGGGCGCACCGTTTGCGCGCGCGAGTTCGTACAGACCTTGCGCCGCGCTGTCGTGGCCGAGCGCCCGTGCGATCCGTTCCATCGCATCCGGCACTGCGCCTGCGTTGTACGCCAGGGCGTGCGGCAGCACGATGGTATGGGTGGGCGCATGCGGCAGATTGAAACTGCCGCCGAGCGTATGACATAGCTTGTGGTGCAATGCCATGCCGACGCTTCCGAGCACGGCGCCGCAAAGCCAGGCGCCATAAAGCGCATCGGCGCGTGCGGATGGGTCGTTCGGCTGTGCGACGATTTTGGGTAAGCTGCGCGCGAGCGCTGCGATGCCTTCTTCGGCCATCAGGCTGGTAAGCGGATTGGCATCGCGTGAATACAGACCTTCTGCCGCGTGTGCGATTGCGTTGATGCCGCTGGTTACGGACATGCTGACCGGCAGCGTCAGGGTCAGGTCCGGATCGTAGACAACCGTCTTCGGTAATACGCGCAGATCGGTGCCGGTCCGTTTCAGGCCCGATTCGGTCAACCCGAAAATGGGCGTCATCTCACTGCCGGCGTAAGTGGTCGGCACGGCGAGAATGGGCAGACCTGTCTCGAGAGCAAGGCCCTTCGCGAGGCCGATTGCGGAGCCGCCGCCCACGGCGATGAGGCAGTCGGCATCCAGCGACGTGGCAACCGTGCGTACCTCCGTGACCAGTTCGACCGGTACGTGCATGGCAGCTCGATCAAAGACACCCGCTGCGAGTACACCCAACTGATCGGCAACCGATACACCCAATGTGCGTTGCTCGTGACTACACAGAACCAGAGCGCGGCGTACTTGCAGCGTGTGCAATTCGCGTTCGATGTGGCTGCGTGAGCCACACCCGAAGACGACACGCGTGCCGCGCCCGTTATAGACGAATTCAGATGGTGACATGGCGGGTTCCGGCGAGAATGTGCCCGTTCATGACCCGCGTGCCGCAGGGTTGAGAACGAAGTCGTAATCGAGCGTATAAAACGGGGTGTCCATCGCCGTGCCGTCCGGCGCAATACCCGGCGAGTGCTCGACCCAGTCGACGATCAACGTCGAGCGCACGCCGAATACGGCGTCCGAGTCGAGATACTTGTCCCCGTTCCTGAACACGTGCGTAATCAACGGCTCGTACCCTGGCGCCGTGATCCAGAAGTGCAGATGGGCTGGGCGCCACGGATGGCGTCCGAGCGCATCGAGCATTCGGCCAACCGGGCCGTCGTGCGGAATGGGATAGGCCTCGGCGAGAATCGAGCGGAAATGAAAGAGCCCGTCTGGCAGCGTCTGCAAACGACCACGCGCTTGAAACTCCACGTTTGGATCCTGCGAGTCTCCGTACTGCACGTCGTAGTACCCGTCTTCATCGGATTGCCAGACTTCGATCGCTGCGCCGGCTACAGGTTCTCCGGAAAGACCCCGAACGCGGCCGGCAACAAAGCAGGGGAGACCCGCCGCACCGTTCGAGATATCGTCACCGTTCCTGTACTCGGGGGCGCCGGCAACAAAGAAGGGGCCAAGAACGGTTGCTTCCGTGCATTCGGCCGGCTTGCGGTTGTTCTGCGTCGTAACCAGCATCGACAAACCGAGCGTGTCGGACAGAAGGACGAACTCCTGGCGTTTTTCGTCCGTGATATGGCCGACCTCGGTGAGGAAGCTGATGGCGTATGCCCATTCACTCTCGCTCAACTTCACGTCTCTTGCGAACGAATGCAAATGCTGGACAAGGCTGGTCATTACCGTGCGCAGCCTGTCGTTGTTACAGCCGGCCATTGCCGCAAGCACCGCCTGGGTGATGGTCTCTTCGTTGATATTACGCATCGTCTTTCCTTGAGCTCCGCGTTGGCAAACCCGTTAGCGCCCAAGCAACCGGGCAGCATTGTCTCCGTAGACCTTGTCCAACTCGATGCCGGGGATCTGGATATTATCGAGCACATTCCCGAACTGCCGGATTGCGCTTGTCGGTGCGAACGGGAAGTCGGTCCCGAAGAGAATGTGATCGGGGTCGGCCACTTGCGTCAGCGCACTGAGAGGCGCGTTGCCGGCGGAAAGCGCTGTGTCGAAGTAGAAAGATCTGACCGCCGCTAACGTGTCGCCCACGCGCTCGGCCACGGCGGGCATCATGGAAATGGAGAGGGCGATGCGAGGGACGAGAAACGGCAGGGTCCCGCCAGCATGCGAGAGAATAAACCGGATGTTCCTGAAGCGGCTCATCGCCCCTGACATGATCAGGCTGGTGGCTGTACGTGTCGTTTCGAAAGGATACTCGAGCACGGACGCCGGAGCGACCGGTGGTATTTCGTGAGGCGGCTGATTGGGGTGAATGAAAACCACGGTCCCGCGCCGGTTCAGTTCTTCCCACAGCGGCGTGAAATGCTCGTCCCCCAGATACAGCCCGTTGTAGTTCGTAAAGGCAATGAAACCGTCCACCTTCAGCACGTCAAGGCAATAGCTGACTTCCTTCAGAGCGGCGTCAACGTCGGGCAGCGGCAAGCTTGCAAATGAGCCGAACCGTCCGGGATGCCGGGCTCTGAGTTCCGCTGCGAGGTCGTTGCATTTTCTCAGCAGTGTGGCCGCATCCGGAAGCGTGGGGCCGGAGGAGATGGACAGGATGCCCTCGTCGATTCCGTTTTCATCCATCATCGCGAGGGCTGCCTCGACGGACCAGGTTGGGGCCACGCCGCCTGGCATCGCCGCATTCAGCAAGTCCAGCCCAACCGCGTCCACGTAGAGCTTCGGCAGGAAATGTTGGTGCGTGTCAATTTTTCTCTTCGGCATGGCCGTTGTCTCCTATGAAGAATTCTTTAGCATCGGGCGGGGGCATTCCCTCCTCGGCTTGGATTCATCTTATACGTTATTTTTTACGTTTGCAAAGTTTAGTGAGCAATGCAATCGCGAGCATGTTTCCGGTTGGATTGATGTGATGTCACATGCGCCGGTGCGGCCTGAACGGGGTTTCAACGTTTCATCAGGCGCAATGATGCGTTGCAATTCAGGAGATGCACGCGTGAAGGTTGCGGCCATACTATCGACTCGCGAATCAACCCATTGCGGGTTTCGTTGGGCCGATGTCGATCAGGAAGCCAAAATGATGAAGAGGGCGACGTGAAGAAGATCGGCTCCGCTGGCGCCACCTGTGCACTGCACAGTCACCGCTGCGCGCCGACCTTGATTGATGCCGTTGTTTCGTTTCCGGTATCACGCCAAAGACCGGATGCTCAGACGCCCGTGCTATCCCACCGCGGGGCAAGACCGGGCGGATCGACAATCCGGCTGTTTGCCGTCGCCAATGCGTGAATTGCGGCCATGTCCGCGTCATCTAACTCGAAGTCGAACACCGCCAGGTTTTGTGCCAATCGATCGATCCGCGTGGTTCTCGAAAGCGCCACAACGCCGCGCTGTTGAACAAGCCACCGCAAGACGATCTGGGCGATGGTTTTGTCATGACGAGCGGCGATCTCCTTGAGCGTTGGGTCCGAGAACACTCGGCCAACCGCCATGCCGCAATATCCTGTCACGGCAAGCCCGGTCTCGCGCGTGCTTTCGATAAGCAAGGACTGGTTCAGATACGGATGGTATTCGAACTGATTCGTGACCAATGGCGCTGCTGAGAGCCGGATCGCTTCCGCCATCTGTGCGCGGTTGAAGTTGCTGACGCCAATGTGCCGGACCTTGCCGGCACGCACGACCGCATTGAGCTCCCCGATCTGTTCGGCGAGAGGCACATCCGATCCTCCCGGCCAGTGCAGCAGGAGCAGGTCGATGTAGTCGGTCTTGAGCTTGCGTAGGCTTTCGTTGACGGACGCATCGAAGTGCCTTGCTGAGTAGTTGCTCACCCAGACCTTGGTCGTCAGAAATATGTCGCTTCTTGGGATGCCGGATGCGGCGACGCAGTCGCCGATTTCTGCCTCGTTACGGTAGATTTGCCCGGTGTCGATATGACGGAAGCCGGCACGAAGGGCTTCAGGAATCATTCGATAGATGTCGTCGCCAGTCATCCCGTAGGTGCCGAAGCCTATGGCCGGAATCGCCGCGTTACCGGCATGGACGTTCTGCATGCTATTCCTCATAGACTAGGTGCAAAGGCGGCGGTCTTGGACAAAACCGCCCCTCGGCGTGTGATCTCGTGAAAGGAAAGGTACGTGATTCCATGCCCTGAAAGAAGCCTATACATTTCGATGCAACCTATCGTTAGAGGCGATATACATACGGCAGTTGCACCGCTAGAAGTTGTGCTGAATACCAATCGAGACGCCGGTGGTGGACCGGCCGGATGCCACGCCTGCGGCCGCGAGCGAAGCGAAGCCATTGGCGCCTGACGCGTGTTGGTAAGTCACCTGCTGGTAGACGGTAGTTCGTTTCGACAGGAGGTAAGCATTCGAGACGGTAATGGTCTTCCAGTTTCCGCCGTCGAGATTTTCCACCCATCCGCCGACCGAGAGGACATCGTCGGGCACGATGGTCCAGTTCGCACCGGCATCGACGGTGTTGGCGTTACCGCGGCCAGTCGCCAATGTGATGCGCGACTGCGTAAACGTGGCGTGTAGCAGCACATTTTTCAACTGATACGATGCGCCGAGCCCCCAATTGACGAGCTTGTTGGCGACAACGCCTTCGGCCTGAGGCAGTGACGTTCCAAAGAGCGACGGCAGACCGATAAAACTGGAAAGCTCCAGAAAGCGGTTGTTCTCGTTCGCATACGTGGCGGCCAGACTCAGCGGCCCTGCCTTGTACTGGACAAAGAAAGAGTAGTCTCTGCTCTCGCTGAAATTGCCGGCCACATTGCCAAAGGCAAATTCCGCCCCCGAGGAGAACCCGCCAATGGTCGGACTCACATATTTCACTGCATTGTTGAACTGGAAGAAGTTGGCAATTTCATCCAGATTGCCTTGATGAAGCGTGAGAATGTTGCCGAGGAGGAAGGGCGTTTGATAGCTGGACAGAATGTCGTACATGAAGCTGGGTTGGTGACCGAGCGTCAACGTCCCATAGCTGTCCGATTGCAGTCCAACATACGACTTTCTGTTGAATAAGGTCCCAGGAACCAGTTCCCGGCCATTGTTTAGCAGGTACTCGTTCTGAAGATCGAAGATGGTGCGCAGCCCGCCGCCGAGATCTTCAACGCCCTTCAAGCCGAAAATGTCGGGTGCGTGCGTGTTTCCCTCCTGGATTAGCGCGTGTCCTCCGACGTTGCTGATGTACTGCACTGCCGTGTCCGCAATTCCATATAAGGTAACGCTGGATTGCGCGTTGGCGGCACTGATCACAGAAAGTGCGGCAATCGCACCTGCCATCGTACGTCCATAAATTGCCATGCCTTGTCTCCGAACCGGTTGTTGCTCTTCCGAAGAAGTTATTTGAATAAAGGGGAGCGTATGAAATATGTACTACTGATGAAATGAGATGCTAAAGAGTCAAACGTTTTGTTCCGACTGCTCGCTTGGCTCCGATCGCCTTAACTTGCTGGTGTTGCGTTCAACAATAATGAATGACATAATCTATGTTGAACACTATAGAAGCCACGCCTAAGGCGTGTCAACATGACGGCCGTCCGTGGAAACCCGGGGCGGCGATTTTTTATCACTTCCATACGGTTGAAAAATGACCAATGTGACTGCGAGGCGCGGCATTCAGTCTGTCGAGATTGCGTTTCGAATCCTTTCGGCGTTGCAGACGAGTGAGCGAGCACTCCCGCTCAAGGAAATTGCTGCGCTATCCGAACTGTCGCCAAGCGCGACGAGCAACTACATGATTAGTCTGGTGCGAACCGGGCTTGCGTCGCCGGACGAAAAACCGGGGTGCTACAAGCTCGGGCCGGCCTCGCTTGCTTTGGGTATGAGCGCGATCAATCAACTTGACGGATTCGATATCGTGCGTCGGGAGGTGGTCGCTTTGCGGGAAGCAACGCTGAGCGGCGCGGCTGTCACCGCATGGACCGAAGATGGACCGGTGAGTCTCTTCAAGCAGGAGGGGCAGACGCGCAGCATTCTCGAGCTGAGAACAGGCCTGATTCCGCTGGTCACGACTGCTGCGGGAAAGCTGTTCATTGCCTGCCTTCAGGCTGCACGTACCGACGATCTCATCAGCCACGAACTGTCTGCGGGACAGGAATTGACTGCGGCTTCCTTGCGGGAAGAAGCGATCGCTGAATTGCGCAACTGTGGCTTCACAACGGTTCATCGCGGGGAAATGGGTTACGTGTCTGTCGCGGCCCCTATCTGGGACAGGGACGGCGATCTCCGATTTGCCATCAGTCTCATCGGATCGCCTGCAACGCTGAACACGGACGTTGACGGTAAAGAGATCAAGGCGCTACTCGATAGCGCGGTTCGCGCTACGGCTGCACTGGGCGGCAAGGTCCCCAAGAAAATCGGGTAGAAGCCCCTCAGTCTGTCCCGGCTTCCGCCGCTGCCAACACAATGGAATTGAACGCCTCCGGCGCTTCAATCTTCGGCATATGGCCAATTCCATCGAGCACGAGGAGTGTCGAACCATTGGCCGCCTCGTGAATCGGCCGCGCATGCTCGTCAGCCGGGGCGACGCGGTCCAGGCTGCCGACAATGATGGAGATCGGCGCCTCGATCGAACGGACAATGGATGGTGTATGCGCAGAGAAGAGCATGTCTACGGCGTGTTCCCAGCCGGTCGGGGTCACCCCGTCTCTTAGCCGGGATACGACCGCGCGAACCAGGGGGCTTGCGTTCGGCGCGATCAGCGCATTGACCACGGCGGCGCGTGCCTCGGGCGATTGTGCCGCCGCGCTTCGCATCAGAACTTCTCGTGCCGCCTCGCGCTCCGCACCGGATAGATGTCCTCGCGCAACATTGGGTGCGCTCAATACAAGGGCGTGCGTAGCCGACGGGTACCGTGCCGCAAACGTTGCGGCGATGACGCTACCCCACGAACTGCCTACGACGGTTGCACGCGCTATACCGAGCGCAGACAGCAAGGCCATGAGCGCATCCGCGTAATCCGTGGCGGCCGGCGTGCTGATCGCAAAGGGGCTGCTTTGTCCATAGCCAGGGGCGTCCCAGGCAATCACCCGATGGCTGCTGCTCAGTGCGGCAAGCTGAGCGCGATATCCCGCCGAGCTCGAACCAATACCATGCAGCAGCACGATGGCCGGCGCGCGCTCGTCGCCAGCAGTGCGATACGTGATGACCCGCTTGTCGCCGAGTGTGGGGAGATTCACTCGTGCCTGTTCGACAGCGGGCAGCGAGGATTCGAGTAGGTGGCTATCTGTTTCAGTCATGGTTGAAGTCTGGCCTATATGTCAGTCGCTTTAACTTGGGCGAATGCCAACTCACGCTTCTCGCAATGCAGCGGAGATCTCATACGCGGCGGCTTTGAGGGCTTCTGCGCAATGGCCGTCGGCCGCGGCATCGAAATGCTCGGCTGGGCCTATCGCCGTCAGTGCCAGCACGGCCATTCCACTCGGGGAAAGAATGGGCACGCTGATGGCGTTGGCGAGCATACGGTCGTCGTAGAACGGAGCGGGGCGCCTCGTCGCAACCTGCGAGACCCTGACGGATTCAAGTACGCTTACGAGCGATTCCGCAGTGGGGAGCACTTCGCCAGACGCTTGCCGTGCGTTGTCACGCAGTTCCGCTGGCACAAATCGATCGACGGCTTCGGGCGGAAGGAACGCCGCCAGCGCCAGGCCCGAAGCGGAAGAAGTCACCGGCAATACAAGCCCAAGCGGCAGATCGGCGGCCACAGGCGTGGTTGCGGCTTGCCATGCGATCACCGTGGGACCGTGATTGCCCCACGCTACGAGTGCAAGTGTCTTGTCGAGCGTATGTGCGAGCCGCAACATCGCGCGGCTGGCCAGTCGGACAGCATGTGGTTGCGATTTCATCGTGCCCGCAGTTCCGACCGGCGCGCGGCCGAGGTCGTGTGGGTCAGCAACCAGATACTGTCCACCGCCGAATACCAGCGGCCGACGCGTGCTCTGGCGTATGCATTCCACCGACCCGACAAAAATCACGTGGTCGCCGCCCGGAAAGCGCGAGACCACCTTGCACTCCAGCCATGCGCTGCAATCGCGCAGTAGCGGCAGTCCGTCGACCCCAAGGTCATAGTCGATGCCGGCGAATTTGTCCGGCGACCGGGTCGCAAAGTGATTGGCGAGCTCGTATTGATGTTCAGCGAGGATGTTGATAGTGAATCGCCCGGCATCCCTGAACGCGGTGTGGCTTCCCGCAGAGGTCGCCTGGCTCCACAGGACGAGAGGCGGATCCAGCGAGACCGAGGAAAACGAATTGGCGGTAAGGCCATGCATTTTCCCCTCGCCATCGAGCGTGGTGACCACGGTGACGCCGGTGACGAAGGACCCGAGCACGTCTCTCAACTGACGCTTTCCGAACGTCCTGACGGCAGGACGCTCCTCGTCTAACGAAATGCTTCCGCTCATGACAGAACCTTTTGCGACTCGCTGAACGCCGGCATGACGGACTCGTGAAACAGGCCGATCGATGTCTTCGCTTCGGAGACGGACATGTCTCCGAACGTGAATGTTCCGATGAGGTAGTTGAATGCCCCTTCGTGTGCCTGCTCCAGCAGCTTTTCGCGCACGGTCTCCGGTCGGCCCACAACGGCCAGACCCGATTCCACGAGCGGCTCGATCGTCGGCGGAAGCTTCTGGTTGACCGGTTCCGTCCCGTGCTTTTTCCAGAGCTTGAAAAAGTTCGGATGGAAAACCGACCATGCTCGCGAAGCGATTTTCATCGCCTCCTGGTCCGTTTCAGCGACCACGATGTAGCGATTCACACCGATGAGCGGCTCCGCGGCGGACGGGTGCCGCCTGGCGAATTCTTCGCGATATCGATCGGTGATGGCTCTGACTCGCTGAACCGGGCCGCCACACACGATGTTCATCTTCTCCTGGGCCGGCCATACCGTCGACTCCGGCGATGCCAGCGCGTACCAGGTGGGAGGAGGCGTCTGCAGCGGTTTGAGTTCGATCGGCATGTCGTTGAATTGCCAGAACGTTCCCTGATAGTCGAGCGTATCCGAACTCAAATACCGCTTGATGATTTCATACGACTCGACGTACCTCGCCTGGGCCGTGGCCGGATCGATACCGAGCGCCTCGATTTCGTGAGGCGAGGCGCCGCGGCCCACGCCATACTCCAGGCGGCCGCCGCTCAGATTGTCGAGCATGCAGATTTCTTCAGCGAGACGGACCGGGTGGTGGATCGGGAGAATGTAGACGAGCGGTGACAGGCGCAGTCTCTTGGTGCGCTGTGCGGCAGCGGCAAGAAACACGCTTTGCGACGGGCAAGCGCTTAGCGTGGTCGCGTGGTGTTCCGACATGTGATAGGCATGGAAGCCGAGCCTGTCGTAAAGCTCGATAATCTGCATCCTGTCTTCGTACTGCTTATGAATAGGCAGTCCATTGCGATCGTTCTGGTCGAATATACCGAATTTCATGATTTTTCCAGTAAGTGCGAAGTGTGTGATCTTCTGACTTAACGGGTCGAAGATTTGCTGAATACCTGAAAGATGTTCTCTTCCGGATCCTGGTAGGTGGTTACGATGCCGTGTGTGCCCATGTCGCGCTGCGCGAGTTGCCGGCCGCCTGCGGACAGGATCTTCTGCCGGACCTCGTCCTGTGCCTCACCGGCGACCTGGAAGACGGGGACGGCCCCAACGGCTCCCTCTGCCGCTTCCTCCGCCGAACTCAGTGCAAACGCGCTGCGCTGCAGACGAAATTGAGTCCACTTGTTCTCGTCGCGAAACTGGACAGGCATCCCCAGCGCCGACGCATAGAAATCTTCCAGCCTGACCATATCCTTCGCGACGAAGTAGATGGTTTGTACGTCAACTTCTGCCATGGCGGCACTCCGGTAAATGGTTGTAGCGGGATTGATGTGACCTCGTTGTCAAGGCGTATCACGCTGTGTGCTGTTCTTCCAGTCCGAGTTCTTCACTCATGATTTGCCGAATCACGTACTTCTGGATTTTTCCCGTCACGGTGGTCGGAAACGAGTCGACAAAGCGGATGTATTTGGGCACCTTGTAATGCGCTATCCGGCCCTTGCAAAATTCGCGGACTGCTTCGTCGTCGAGAACCGACTCCGGCCTGACGACGATCCACGCGCAGAGTTCTTCGCCGAAGTGCTGGTCCGGTACGCCGACCACCTGCACATCAAGCACGCCCGGGCAGGAATACAGAAACTCTTCAATCTCGCGGGGATAAAGGCTTTCACCGCCGCGGATGACCATATCCTTGATGCGCCCGACGATGTTGACGTAGCCATCCGGATCCATCGTGGCGAGATCGCCCGAATGCACCCAGCCTTCGGCGTCGATTGCGTCGCGCGTCCGATCGGGTTGGTTCCAGTAGCCGAGCATGACCGAGTAGCCGCGGGTGCAGAGTTCGCCGGTCTGGCCGCGCTCCACAGTCTGGCCGGTGAGCGGGTCGATAATCTTTACGTCGAGGTGAGGCAACACCTGGCCTACCGTGGATACCCGCCGCTCGACTGGCGTATCCGTCATGCTTTGGCAGCTCACAGGGCTCGTTTCCGTCATGCCGTATGCGATCGTGATCTCGGGCAAATGCATTTCGCCGACAACCCGCTTCATGATCTCGATAGGGCAAGGCGAACCAGCCATGATGCCGGTGCGTAGACTGCTCATATCGAACTCTGCAAAGCGCGGGTGATTGAGGGCCGCAATGAACATGGTCGGTACGCCGTACAGCGCCGTGCATTTTTCTGCCTGGACGGTGTCCAGAACGGCTTCAGCGTCGAAGCGCTCGGCGGGGTAGACGATCGTCGAGCCATGGGTCAGGCAAGCCAGATTCCCCATCACCATGCCGAAGCAGTGGTACATCGGAACCGGAACGCAGACTCGATCCACGTGAGTGAGCTTCATGCACTCGCCCACGAAGAAGCCGTTGTTCAGGATGTTGCGATGACTCAGCGTAGCGGCCTTGGGAAGCCCTGTTGTCCCGCTGGTGAACTGGATGTTGACGGCATCGTCCGGGCGCACGGCGCGGCGTACGTCCTGAAGCTTTGCGCTGTTTGCATCGCCGGAGCGGAGCAGGTCGGAGAAGCGTTGCGCGCCGGCTTCATCCGGACAGTCCGCATCGTCGATCCACCAGATCGTCTCAAGGCTCGGAAGCCGGGCCTTTCCCAGCTCCCGCAACATGTTCAGATACTCGCTCGACCGGTATCGGACCATCGTCACGATGGCTTTGCACCCCACGAGGTTAAGCGCATGCTCCAGCTCAGAGGTCCGATAGGCCGGGTTGATGTTGACGAGTATCAACCCGGCCTTCGCCGTGGCCAACTGCAGTAGCAGCCAGGCGAGGTTCGTGTGGGACCAGATTCCGATCCGCTCGCCCGGCTTGAGTCCGGACTCGAGAAGCGCGGCCGCAAGCCGATCCGACTTTTCGCGAAGTTCGCCGTAGCTTAGCTGCACTCCTTCATGCCGGCTGATTACCGCGACGTGCTCACCCATCTTGCTGGCGATCTCGTCAAATGAATCGCCAATGGTTTTGTCGATCAGCTGTGGGGAACGTGTTCCGCGCTGATATGAAAGTGTGTTCATCGGACTCTTCCGTGCAATGCGCCTGACAAACGGCTTATTTGCCGACAAATACGACCGGAGTCGGTTCTTCGCCTCGAGCGAAGGCTTCTGCACGCGCAGTTCGCCCTTTCCTGGCGTCTTCCGTCATGTGCAGCCCCATGGTGAGGTCGAGGATCAGCGAGTCCGCACCGGGCACGCCGCCGCCTGACCATGCCTTGAGAAGGGCCCGAATGGCGCCATACGAGCGCGTAGGGCCGTTCGCAAGCTTGATGGCGAGATTGTCGGCAACGTTTTCGACCTCATCTTCGCCGACGACGAAGGCGGCAACGCCGAGCCGACCGGCGGTCGCGCCGGACATGGGTTCGCTCAGCATCGCGTAGCGCGCGGCATACGCACGACCCGCTCTTTCCGCGAGGCGCTGCACGCCGCCAGCGACAGGCGCCGAGCCAACGGACGCTTCAATGCAACGGAAGGTAGCGTTCTCCGCCGCGACGATGAAGTCGCAAGCAAGAGCGAGTTCGAATGCGCCGCCGAACGCCGCGCCGCGCACGGCGGCAACTGTCGGGATCTGAAGGGATTCGATTGACCGATAGGTATGGTGAATCTGCGAGATGAACGTCCGCCAGTCATCGAAATCTTTGTCGATGAAATCGAGGACGTCGCCGCCCTTGCTGAAATCGGGGCCTTCCGCACGGATCAGGAGCGACCGGATATCGGTCTTGCTGGCTTCCCGGACGGCCTTTTCAAGGCAGTCAGCGAAATCAGCCGCGATGAGATTGGAGGGCGGGTTGGCCAACACGATATGGCCTACGTTCTGACGACGTTCAAAGTAGATGCTTTCCATTGAAAGGAATCCTTAATAAATGATGGCGATCGTAAAAACCTCGATGTCTCCTGCCAGGCACTACACTGCATATATTCAACAATAGTGAATGCGTGCAGCATTGTTGTATATTAGGATGCCGGTGGAGACGTGTCAACCATTCGCTGATGACGTTCTGCCGTGCGCAATGGTGCTTTGCCATTCGGGACACTGGCGAGCGACCGTTGTGGATATAGGATTCCAGACGGGTCAAACCACAAACCATCGGCAATTTCAGTCGTTAGCGATTTGACCTGTGCTTCGCACGGCCCAGCCGAAAAAGTTCGGCATAGGCGACATTGGAGAATGTAATGAAGGCGATTGGCTATAAAGCAAAGGGTGGCGTCGAGGTTTTGACCGAGCTCGAACTTCCGATGCCGGAACCTGGCCCACGCGATTTGCGGGTCGCCGTGAAGGCGGTGTCGGTGAATCCTGTAGATGTGAAGCGCCGTCGCTGGGAGGATCCTTCGGAGAGTCCGCTGCCGAGAGTGTTGGGCTACGACGCGGCAGGCGTGGTCGACGCGGTTGGAAGCGAGGTCACGCTCTTCAGGCCGGGCGATGAGGTCTTCTATGCGGGTGCAATGGATCGCCCCGGGACCAACTCGGAGCTTCATCTCGTCGACGAGCGGATTGTCGGGCCCAAGCCCACCGCGTTGTCGTTCGCCGAGGCGGCGGCCTTGCCCCTCACTTCGATAACAGCATGGGAAATGCTCTTCGACCGCATGAAGGTGCCGCGTGGCTTGCACACACCTGGCGGCACGCTGCTCGTTCTGAACGGTGCAGGGGGCGTTGGCTCCATGCTGATCCAGTTGGCGACCCGCCTCACGGGCCTCACTGTCATCGCTTCTGCGTCCCGGCCCGAAACTGTCGAGTGGGTGAAGAAGCTCGGCGCGAAGCACGTTGCCGACCACAGCAAGCCCATCGACGAAGCGCTGCGCGCAATCGGCTTCGATGGCGTGGACTATATCGGGGCGATCACTTCGATGCCCGGTAGCGCCCCCAGTCTCGCCCGTGCGTTGAACCCCCAAGGCCATATCACGCTGATCGACAACTTCGACGACAGCATTGCGCCGTTCAAGCCGAAGAGCATCACGATTTCGTGGGAGATGATGTTTACCCGGTCGCTGTTCCAGACAGCGGACATGGATGCGCAACACCGCTTGCTGAAAGAAGTGTCGGAGATGGTTGACGCCGGCCTGCTGCAGACGACACTCACGCACTTGGAAGGGCCCTTGACGGCAGCGAATCTTCGCCGTGCCCACGAACGGATCGAAACAGGAAAGGCTATCGGGAAGACCGTGCTGGAAGGCTTCCAGTAATGATTGTCGAGTGTCGTTTCCGCGTGGCTTGGTCAGCGCCGCGTCATGATTGCGGGGTGTTAACCACACTTGACATTATATTTTCCAATCGTATAGTAATGCGACGAGGCGTGCATGGAGCGACATGGCTTACGAGCCGATGCTTCCAGCGTCGATCACGCGAGATTCGCAAAAATGCTTTGTCGGAAGAACCGCTGCAACAATCTTTGATGCCGGTTCGGCTGCTGACACAGAGGATGGCTAAACGATGTGGAAAGCATTGGTGGATGAATTTGCTCAGCAAGATGAACGTGAACCCGACTCATTGCGAGTGGCGCGGTCCGCGATCCGTCGAAAGAACGGCAGA
This sequence comes from Paraburkholderia sp. SECH2, assembly GCF_030464795.1. Classification (NCBI taxonomy): domain Bacteria; kingdom Pseudomonadati; phylum Pseudomonadota; class Betaproteobacteria; order Burkholderiales; family Burkholderiaceae; genus Paraburkholderia; species Paraburkholderia sp. SECH2. The sequence goes on along the minus strand of NZ_JALPRH010000009.1, from coordinate 102,873 downwards.
CTTCCGGAGGCTCCAACGGACGATCTCCGGAACACCATTCTTGAAGCTGCAGCAGCGCTTTTCTTTCGCGAGCCGATCGAGTCGTTGAACCTCGATCGGCTCGCCGATCAAACGCGGCTCAGTAAGCGCCACATCTATCGAATTTTCGGCTCGCGCAAGGCGTTTCTACAAGCTTATGCTGAGCTGCTCTGTGATCGTCAGCGTGCGCAATGGCGGGAAGCTGGACATCGATCCGGCGAGGAGCCTGTCCAGCACTTGCTCGAGCTCTTTATCGATGTCGCCGTCGAACTGGCTTCCGATAGCCATCAACCCAGGCAGCCGCAATTGTCGGCGATACAGTTCTCCGACGAGGATCATCCTGTCAGGCTATCGCGTATCAAGCTTGGCCGGGAGTTTCGCGCACTATTGATGCGACTGGCTATTGCCGCACATGCAGTAGATGCCGAGGCGTTGGTGGATACCTTGATGATGCTTTGGGAAAATGCCACAAGCAACGCCAGATCAGGCAGCGATTCCCGGCGGGTCGCTCAGCGTCTGCCGACCCTGGTCGACCACATCGTCAGGAGCTATGTGATGCTGTAGGCACGCAGGGTGGAGGTCGCATCATCCGCTCTTGCATACTCAACGGCGACGTTCGCCGATTGTTGCCGCATCAGCAACAGAGAGTTCAAAAACTAGTACTTACCCTAACGATTTTTGCCCTTTAGACTGCGTGCAGCCTTGGCAGCGAAGCTGCTCTGAAGCGCAACTAAAACAATCGTTGAGGTAGGTCACCATGAAGTCGTTCACCAGGATGGTTCTCATTGCTGCTGTTTTTGCAGCACCCGTCGCATCGTTCGCCCAGTCCAGTCAGCCGGTAAGCCGTGAGCAGGTGCGTGCGGAGCTGGCTCAGCTCGAGAAAGCCGGCTACGACCCGCATGACTGGCTTCACTATCCGGAGAACATCCAGGCAGCTGAAGCAAAAGTCGCGGCGCAAAATGCCGCAGCCCAAGCCCCTGTTTCGGGCTACGGTGGTGCTGTTGACGGAACGTCCCGTTCGGGCGCAGCAAGCGGTCTGTAATATCGATGTAAAGGCGCGATTCTCGAAGATCGCGTAATTTGCGGCTGAGGCTTTCCACCGGTATTGGTGGGAAGCCTCAGCCGCTTTGCTTTATGGGCGTCTGCCAGCCATCATTCGGATGTGTTGATTAATTCTTGTCGTTCTGCCAAAAGCAACGATCCGTTGCAACCGTGGAGCTATGCGCCTAAGCATTTCAGCCGTAGCCTTCAGGTCGAGTCATCATTTCCCACCGTGGTACCACGCAGATATAGGAAGGAGATCGAAATGTCGAAAGTTCTGGTTCTATATTATTCCTCGTATGGCCATGTCGAAGCGCTAGCGGATGCCGTCGCCGAAGGTGCGCGCTCCACGGGGGCCACGGTCGACGTTAAGCGCGTGCCGGAGACTGCGCCGGCGGACGTGGCCAAGGCCGCGTACTTCAAGCTCGACCAGCAAGCGCCGGTTGCGACCGTCGCCGAACTCGCCAACTACGACGCTATCGTCGTCGGCACGCCGACCCGATTCGGGCGCATCTCGTCGCAGATGGCGTCATTCCTGGATCAAGCCGGTGGGCTATGGATGAGCGGTGCATTGAACGGCAAGGTTGGCGGTGCGTTCACGTCGACGGCGAGCCAGCACGGCGGGCAGGAAACGACGCTGTTCTCGATCATTACCAATCTGCTGCACTTCGGCATGACCGTCGTCGGCCTGCCGTATAGCCACCAGGGGCAAATGACGCTGGACGAAATCGTCGGCGGTTCGCCGTACGGCGCCACGACCATCGCCGGTGGGCAAGGTCAACGCCAACCGAGCGCAATCGAGCTCGCCGGCGCTCGCCACCAGGGCGAACTGATCGCCCGAACGGCCAACAAGCTGTTTGGCTGAACGTTAGACCTGGTCGCACCGTTGACGCGCGCATGAGACGGCCAGGTGGAAATCCGCCTGGCCGGCATGACCTGGATACGGACCGTCCTTCGACATTCGCCGAGGACCGGTGCCATTGACAACCATTCATTCGAAAGAGCTGAGCATGCAACGTTCGACAACTGAAGGTGCGTTGAAGGATTTCGTCGTAACCCATCCGCTCGACCCGGAAGACGCGAAGATCACCGCCGCGGCGCGAGCCATGGCAAGCCCCATGAAAGGCAAACTGAGGGGCATCGAAGCACGCGAGCCTTTCGACGCCATGATGGAGCGCGTTTCGCCACGCGACGACGTGAGCTTCGAAGCCGACACGGTTGGCGGCATTGCGGGCCTCTGGGTTCATCCTGCGCATGCCCGGTCTGACGAAGCGATCCTCCATCTGCACTCCGGATGGTTCAACCTGGGAAGCGCCAAAGCATTCCGTCACCTTGTTGGGCACATCGTCGCGAGGGCGGGCGCGAGTGCATTTATCCCGGACTATCGGCTTGCACCCGAGCATCGTTTTCCCGCGGCCGTCGACGATGTGCTGGCGTCTTACCGCGGGCTCGAGGAAAGGGGAATTCGCCGGATTGCCATCACGGGCGACTCTGCCGGCGGTAATCTCGCCCTGGTACTCGCCGCACGCGTCTGCGCCGACGCGGCTTCCGCGAAGGCGGCGCTTGTCGGCGTGGCCGCACTGTCGCCGGTTACCGATCTAACGCTCACGAGCGAGACGTATGTGACGCGCGCGGATGCCGATCCGTATTTCACCCTTCCGCAAGTCGCGGAACTGGTGCACGCCTATCTGGGGAGTGCCGACCCGAAACTTCCGCTGGCTTCGCCGCTCCACGGGCAGCTTTCCGGCTTGCCTCCCGTTCGCATTCATGTCGGCGACGACGAAGTCTTGCTCGATGATTCGCGCAGCTATATCGAGCGTGCGGTGGCCGCCGGAACCGATGCCCGGCTCGATGTCTGGATGGGGATGCCGCATGGCTTCGCCGGCAGCATTGGAAGTCTGAAGGCGTCGGCACAAGCGCTGGATGCCATCGGCGGGTTTCTCACGGAGAAGCTGCTGGCAGGCGCAGACCCGCATACAGCACGCTGAAACCGCGCAGAAGGGCGGGCTCGTTGCGTGCCAACGCTCAACGAACGAACGCTCTAGCGCTGCCGGTTCTGACCTTCGAATCCGGCCACGAGCGTATCGAGCAAATGACGCACGGCCGGCACCATGCCCCTGCGCGTGGGAAAGATCGCATGCACGAGGCCCGGCGTGCTAGCCAGACCCGGCAGCAGGTGCTGCAGGCGGCCGGCCTGAATATCAGCCTCAACCAGTTCTCTCGGCAGCATGGCCACGCCGACACCGGATATCGCCGCCACCCGCAGGCTCGCCAGGTCGTCGGTGGCGAGGCGGGGCTGGTGCGCCCATGAGGTCACGCGCCCCTCAGCGTCGACCAGATTCCACACAAATCGCTCATTGCTGCTCGCCATGGAAAGGGTAGGCCATTCCTTGACGGATTCGATTGAGCTGGGCGCCGGATGGCGCGCGGCCAGTGCGGGACTGGCAACCAGAATGTGGATCGACAAACCCAACTGGCGGACGGCGAGATCGGTGTTCTCCAGCGGCGGCAGCCTGACCCGGATGGCAAAGTCCAGGCCTTCCTCGACGACATCCACGCGGCGGTTGGTTGCATCCAGCAGGACCTGGACATCAGGGTTGTCTTGCACGTATCGCGCGATGATCGTGGAGATTCCGGACTCCAGTAGGGCCACCGGGCAGGCGATGCGGACGGTGCCCTGCGGCTTGGAGCGCGTGCGCTCCACGATCTCTTTCGCGGCCTTGGCTTCCGCCACCAGCGCCAGGCAATGCTGGTGGAACTGCCGCCCGGTTTCCGTCAAGGAAAGGCTCCGGCTGGTGCGATTGAGCAGCCGAACGCCAAGTTCTTCTTCCAGTGCGCGCACGCGCCGGCTGAGTTTCGAGGTCTGCAAGCCGAGGCCGCGCGCGGCCGCCGTGTAGCTCCCACGCTCGACCACCTCTGCGAAGAGCCGAAGATCATTGAGGTCAGTGATTGCGTTCATAGGCGGACTTCAACTCCTTCTAATCGTTCTATTGGTGGCAACGAAACGTTTCATTGTAGGAGATATGCGCGAGTTCATTGCGAATATAGCATTCTTCCCATCAACCGCATCACTTGTATCGGCACCGAATTCGGTCGGTCGCACAGGTGACAAGCGCCGCATTGGCGGCGGCGGAAAACGGAGATGGACATGCTCACACACAGGCGTTGGGACTCACTGGACACGGCGAACCGGGATTGGCTGCGCGCGAAATACCATTTTGCGGTGAGCGCCGACGGCAATCCCGACCATGCCGCACTCGGTCCCCTGATTGTGTGGAACGACGACGAGATCGCGGTTGGCAGCGGTTTCCCCATGCACGGGCATCGCGACATGGAAATCATCACCTATGTGCGCCAGGGCCTGCTCGGGCATCGAGACACTTTGGGATCCGAAGGAACGATCCACGCAGGCGATGTCCAGGTCATGAGCGCCGGCACGGGCATACGTCACGCCGAGTTCAACAAGGGCGAACTGCCGCTCAAGGTCTATCAGATCTGGCTGCTGCCGCGCAAAGCCGGTGGTGAACCCGCATGGGATACCAAGCCGTTTCCAAGAGGCGACCGGTCAGGGCGCTTTGTGGCTCTTGCCAGTGGGTTCGCCGGCGACGAAGGAGCGCTGCCGATTCGCGCCAATGCGCGCGTGTTCGGCGCAATGCTAAAGGCCGGCGAAAGCGTTCAGCACGAGTTGAGTGCGGGGCGTCGTGCCTATCTCGTCGTGGCCTCGGGACGCATCGAAGTGAATGGCGAGCCCGTTGGGCCGCTGGATGGCGTGGCGATTACGAAAGTCGCCGCGGCACAGATTTCTGCCCTTGAAGATTCCGAGCTGGTGATGGTGGACGCCGGCTAATTCTCTTTCTCTTAATCCACCTGCTTAAATTTATCTTAGGAGTTAGTCATGGAACGTTTTAAATTTCTTCCGTTGTTGGGTCGTATTCTGATCGGTGCACCGTTTGTCATGAGTGGGTTGGGCAAACTCGCGGCGTATGGCGCGACGGTTGGCTACATTGCGGCCATGGGGCTGCCCGTGCCGCCACTCGCGTTCATTCTTGCCGTGCTGACCGAGTTGGGTGGCGGCCTGCTGCTGCTGTCGGGTTACCGCGCTCGCACTGTGTCGTTGGGGATGGCGGTGTTCTGTGTGGTCACGGCGCTGTTCTTTCACCATAACTTCGCCGATCAAAACCAGATGATTCACTTCCTCAAGAACGTGATGATGGCCGGTGGTCTGCTGCAAATCACCTGGTTCGGCGCCGGCGCATTCAGCCTGGACGCGCTCACCGGCCGGACAGCTTTGCGTGTCTCGCCTGCGAACGCGAGCTAAAAGTCTTATCCGCTGAGACGACCGGCCAACCAGCTGACCGGCTGGCTCGTCTCACCGGGATCGGCGCTCGCTGCAACGCCAGCGGGGCGCTGTCATACCGCTTACTTCCCCAACTGTGCAATGAAGGCGCGAGCGGCCGGCCCCGGCGGCGCGTCCTTGCGGTAAACCACCTTCATCGGCATCGTTACGTCGCGCGGCAGGCCTTCAATGCGAATCGCCACCAGGGTGCCGCTGTCGAGATCCTCCTTGACCATGTGCAAGGGCATATGCCCCCAGCCCAGGCCGGCCTTCAGAAATGCATACTTGGCCCCCAGATCCGCGAGCCTCCACGTCGAGGTGGACAGCACGCCGAATTCGCGTCCCTCGGTCAACGCGGTTCGGTCGCTGAGTACGAGTTGCACGTGCTTCTTGATTGCGGTGGCGGAAACGATGCCCCGGCTATTTGCGAGCGGATGAGCGGGGCCGACAACCGTCACCAGTTTCAGCTCGCGCAAGGATTCGACCTGTAGTTCATCTGTCACGATCGGCAGCGTGCCGATCACGCCAATGTTGCAGGTCCGGTCGAGCACCAGCTTCATCACACCGCCCAGCGCCTCGACATAGAGCCGCAGCGGCGTGTGCGGATAATCCTTCTGGGACTGAGCCGCCGCGCGCGTCAAACTATCCATGGGGTACATCACGTCCATCGCGACGGAGAGTTCGGGCTCCAGACCCTCTCGCATCGCGCGTGCTCGCGCCTTGAAACCGTCGATCGTGTCAGCCACTGAGCGGGCGTCGAGCAGCAAGCTCTTGCCTGCGTCGGTGAGTTGCGGGTAGCGGGCCGTGCGATCGAACAGCTTCACCTCGAGCTGTGCCTCGAGATTCGCAAGGGTCTGGCTAACCACCGATTGCGCGCGCCGGAGCTTGCGTCCGGCTGCTGAGAAGCTGCCTTCATCGACTGCGGCGATGAAGGTCCGAAGCTGGTCCAGCGTTACGCCGTCAAGCATATCCATCGCTCCAAACGATACCTAAAATCTAAAAATATAGGCTTTTCAGATGGAGTGCAAGCTCTTACCTTACGTGTATCGCGTTTTTCTTAAGGCAGAGCCATGAACACCGACACAGCCGTACTCACCCCGATTCCCGAGGCAACGCTGGCCCCGCGCCGGGTCGCATTTCGCACCACTGGCAGTGCGCACGGCGGCATTACGCGTCTCGCCAGTCCCTCCGATATCGGCGAGTTGATCAAGCCTTTTGTGTTCCTCGATCACGCCGTGGTCGTGCCGACCGGCAAGCCGATGTTCGGGATGCACCCGCACTCGGGGCTCGCCACACTCACCACCGTGCTGAGTGGCGGAATTTCCTATGCGGACACGACCGGCAAGAGTGGCGAACTTCACGCCGGCGGCCTCGAATGGATGAAGGCCGGCAATGGGGTCTGGCACGACGGAAACGTACTGCCGGGCGAAGCCGTGCGCCTCTTTCAACTCTGGGTCGCGCTGCCGCCCTCGCAGGAGAACTCGCCGGCGGAAAGCCAGTACATTGCGCCGGCCGAGGTTCAGCGGGATGGGCCGGTTCGCGTCATCATCGGCCGCCACGGATCGGCGACGAGCGATATCCGCGCGCCTGAAGGCATCAACTACTTTCACGTCGAACTGAACGCTGGGGAGACGTGGCGCTACGTGCCGCCCGCCGGACACAACGTCTCGTGGCTGGCGATCGACAAGGGGAGGCTGAACGCATCCGAGCCGATCGAGGCAGACGAGCTCGCCGTGTTCGAGGAATCCGACGGGGCGCCCATCGAGTTGCATGCCGAGCAAGCGACGTCGTTCGTCATCGGCTCCGCTATCAAGCATCCCTATCCCCTGGTGCTCGGCTACTACTCGGTGCATACGAACGCCGATGCGCTTGCGCAGGGCGAGGCCGAGATCCGTCGCATCGGTCGCGATCTGGCCACGCAGCGCCGCGCCCGGTAAGCGCGGACATCGATGGAATGCGTGCCCGCCGTAGAAGGGTTCCCCGTGACGGTAAGTAAGTCACGGTAACCCCGGCGGGCACGATCTGCTTGCGAGATCGCTGAGCCGCCGGTTCACGCGATTTCGATACGTCACCGTGCGAATCCTAAAGCACGCCCGGACGAGCCGCGACACCATGGTCGAAGTCAAACCGTGGCCGCCGGCATATGTGCCTGCACGCCCCGTTACCGGGAAAAGGAGGCGCATCGTGAATTACCCCCACGCTCATTCAGGTTCGCTGCCGCCCAAGGGGGCGGCTAAGTCCGTTGCGGCACGTCGGCAGGAGGCATCATGACCACGGCAGCGGACTATCTGGTCGATGCCCTGACACAGGCCGGCGTGAAGCGCATTTACGGCGTCGTCGGCGACTCGCTGAACGGCATCTCCGATTCGCTCAGGCGCTCCGGCGAGATCGACTGGATTCACGTGCGGCACGAGGAGGGCGCGGCCTTCGCGGCTGGTGCGGAAGCGCATCTCACCGGTCAACTGGCGGTATGCGCCGGCAGTTGCGGACCGGGCAACCTGCACCTCATCAACGGACTATTCGACTGCAATCGCAGCGGTGTGCCCGTGCTCGCGATCGCCGCGCACATTCCCAGCTCGGAAATCGGCATCGACTACTTTCAGGCGACGCATCCGGAAATCCTGTTCAAGGAGTGCAGCCATTACGTGGAACTGGTGTCGCACGTCGACCAGTTGCCGCAGATCCTGACCCGCGCAATGCGCGCCGCGGTCGGACGGCGCGGTGTGGCGGTCGTCGTGATTCCGGGCAATGTCGCGCTGTCACCGACTACGGCCAATGTCGCGCCCTGGCTGGTGCCGTCGGCGCCGCCCGTGCTGCGTCCCGCTGACGAAGAGATCTCGCGCCTCGCGGATGTGCTGCACGCGGCATCGCGCGTGACGCTGATGTGCGGCGCCGGCTGCGCGGGCGCGCATGACGAAGTGGTCGAGCTCGCGAAGCGCCTGAAGGCGCCGATTGTGCACTCGCTGCGCGGCAAGGAGCACATCGAACATGACAACCCCTACGACGTCGGCATGACGGGTATGGTGGGGTTCGCATCGGGCTACGCCGCAATGAAGGCGTGCGACATGCTGCTTCTGCTCGGCACTGACTTTCCGTACCGGCAGTTCTATCCCGAGGACGCCACGATCGCGCAGATCGATGTGCGTCCCGAAGCGCTCGGCAACCGCTGTTCGCTCGATCTTGGCCTTGTCGGCACGGTCAAGGACACGCTCGCCGCGTTGCTGCCGGTCCTCAAGGAAAAGACCGATTCGTCGCATCTCGACAGCGCGCTCGCGCATTACCAGAAGGCGCGCAAGGATCTCGATTCGCTTGCAGAGAGTAATCCGTCGAGCACGACGATCCATCCGCAGTATGTGACGCGGCTCGTGAGCCAGCTCGCGGCCGACGATGCGATCTTCACCTGTGACGTCGGCACGCCGATCGCCTGGACCGCGCGCTATCTGAAGCTGAACGGCCGGCGCCGGTTAATTGGTTCGTTCAATCACGGCTCGATGGCGAACGCGATGCTGCATTCGATCGGCGCTCAGGCCACGTACCCTGGCCGCCAGGTGATCTCGATGTCCGGCGACGGCGGCTTCACGATGATGATGGGCGACTTCATCACGCTGGTTCAGGCGAAGCTGCCGGTGAAGGTGATCGTGCTGAACAACGGCACGCTGGGTTTCGTCGAGATCGAAATGCGCGCGTCGGGCTTCGTCGATACCGGCACCGATCTCGTCAATCCGAACTTCGCACGCATGGCCGAAGCGATGGGCGTGAAGGGCATTCGCGTCGAGAAACCGCAGGAACTTGAAGGCGCGATCGCGGCAGCGCTCGCCCACGACGGACCCGCGCTCGTCGACGTCGTCAGCGCGCGCCAGGAGCTGATCATGCCGCCGAAGACCACCGTCGATGAAGCCTGGCATTTCGGCCTCTTCATGATGAAGGCGGTGATGGACGGACGCGGCGGCGAGCTGATCGATCTCGCGAAAGTGAACCTGACGCGCTGAACCTTGGTATCCGGAATGTCCGGTGCGCCAGGATCGCGCGATTCGGTTGAGTCGTAATGCTTCATTGCCTGCCATCAGGGAGAGACGGCGATGTCGAGTGGTGTGCGCCGTAGGCGCCATGGATGGACGGTCCTGATGTCGTGCGCGACGTTGACGCTGACAGCGTGTAGCGACGCGCCGTCGATCGGCGTGCTGGGCGCGTATTTTCCGGACTGGCTGTTTTGTATCGTGGGCGGCGTGCTGCTGGTGGTATGCGTGCACGTGCTGCTTTCGCGAAGCGGCCGCGGCGCCTGGCTCACGCCGCCCGCGATCGTCTATCCGGCGCTGACGGTGCTGTTTTCCATCGCGCTCTGGGTAGCAGGCTTCAACCTTTAACGCTTTTGATGATCCCTTTAACCTTTAGCTGATCGTGTGACCATGACTGCTGCCCAAAGCACGGACGCAGGAAAGCAGCGTCCGCGAACCTGGCCCGCCATCCTGCTGATCGTGCTGGCCGTGATCGCGATCATCGCCGTGATCTGGCGCGTGGATACTGTGCCGCGCACCGACGACGCCTATGCGTACGCCGATACGATCGGCGTCTCGCCCGAAGTCAGCGGCAAGATCGTGACGCTCGCGGTGCGCAACAACCAGGCGGTGAAGCAGGGCGATCTGCTGTTCGAGATCGACCCGCGGCCGTATCAGTTCGCGTTGCAGCGCGCCCAGGCGGCGCTTGCGCAACTCGATGCGCAGATTCCGCTGACGCAACGCACCGTCAATGCACAAGGATTCAGTGCCGAGGCGGCGAAGTCGTCAGTCGCACGGGCCCAGGCCGCCGCGAAGCAGGCGGGGGATACGCTGGCGAGAATGGAGCCGCTGATCGGCAAGGGCTACGTTTCCGCCGACGATCTGGATCGCGCGCGCACCACGCAACGCTCGGCGCTCGCCGAGCTTGCTGCGGCGCAAGCGCAGGCCCGCGAGGCGCAGGCGGCGGTCAGCAGCGTCGCCGCGCTCGTCGCGCAGCGCGCAGTGCTGACGGCTGAAATCTCCTCGGCGCAGCTCAACCTGGAGTACGCGACCGTGCGCGCGCCGTTCGATGGCCGCGTCGTCGAGTTGCGCACGTCCGTCGGGCAATTCGTGTCCGCGCAAAAGCCTGTTTTCACGCTGATCGATACGCGGCACTGGTACGTGATCGCTAATCTCCGCGAGAACGAGCTTGGCAACATCCGGCCCGGCACCCGCGCGACCGTGTACCTGATGAGCAATACGCGCATCCGTTTCAGCGGTTCGGTCGACTCGATCGGCTTCGGCGTCGATCCGCAGGACGGCAGCGGCACCGCGAACGGTCTGCCGAGTATTCAACGCAGCATCAACTGGGTGCACGTCTCACAGCGTTTCCCGGTGAAGATCCTGGTCGATCACCCCGATCCGCAGATGTTCCGGATCGGCACGTCCGCGGTCGCCGTACTGCAGCCCGAACGCCGCGAAGATCGTGACAATCGCGCGACGTCCAACGGAGCGCCGTCATGAGTGGGCTCGACGGTGTCGGGCGTCATCTCGCCTGGCCGCGGCCGCTCGGGCAACTGGCAGGCTTTCTGCGCTCGGAGCTTGGCGCGTTTCCTGGGCGCGCCAACCTGACCATGCGCAGCGTGCTCGGCTGCGCGATCGTGCTAATCGTGTCGATGACCTTACGGGTGCCCGAGGTGGCGTTGTCGCTGATCGCGGTTTTTTTCGTCACGCAGTCGAACATCGTGCTGACCCGTCTCGTCGCATTGTTGGCCGTGATCGGCACGACTTGCGCGATCGCCTGCATCATCGGCGTCTTCAAGCTGACGTTCGACTATCCGCTGCTGCGCATCGTCGTCGCAAGCGCCATCTTTTTTTGCAGCGCCTATATGATGCGGGCCGTGGCGAAACTGGGGCTGGTGTTCTTTCTCGTCTCGCTGATCGTGATTTACGCGCAGACCTTTGCCGATCGGACCGATAACGCGGAAGCGCTGGTGCGTGCGTGTCTGTGGGTGTGGGTGGCGGTCAACTACGCAGTTGTGCTGTCGCTGATCATCAACACGCTGTTTCTGCCGGCCGAACCGGAGCAGCAGTTGCGCGCCGCCATGCAAGGGCAGCTCGCGACGGCCCGTGCGCGGCTCGCGATCATGATCGACGCGAATGCGCCGGCCGTGCGCATCGGCGCGCTCGATCTCGAGCGCGCCGCCCTCACGTTGCAGAAGCTGCTGCGCTTTTCGACCATGCGTCACCACTACAGCGAGGAAGATGCCTCGGCGTGGTTGGCCTGCGTGACGGTGGTGTCGCGCATCTTCGAAGCTGCGGCGGTGCTGCCTGAGCATGCAGTCGCGCACGACGCCGGGCAGATCGATGCCATCGGCGTGGTGCAGGACGAACTCGTGTCGCTCGAACACGCGATCGGCGACAACCTGCAATGGCGGCATTGGGGCGCATCGCGTGAGGCGCCGGTGTTGACCTCGATACCCGCGCTCGACGCGATGCAACGTGCGCTCAACGTGTTCTCCGAGGCGACGCGGGGCGCTGTCGCGCCGCCGCCGGAAGACGCGGCCGCCGGCAGTGCAGCGGCCAAAGAGGCGAAAGAGGAGCAGGCGACGAAAGCGGCGGCGCCCCCCGCGCAGCCCGAACCCGACATCTTCGCGAATCCGCGTTACGCGCGCTTCGCGCTGCGTACGCTGTTCTCGGTACTGATCTGCTACGTGTTCTACAACGCGGTGAACTGGCCCGGTATCCACACGATCATGCTGACATGTCTCGTGGTCGCGCTGCCGAGCCTTGGCGCGTCGAGCCGCCAGGGCGTGCTGCGGATCACCGGTGCACTGATCGGCAGTGCACTGGCGCTGTTCATGGTCGCGTTCGTGATTCCGCAACTGGAAAGCGTGACGGGGCTGCTGCTGATGAGTTTGCCCGTGATCGCGCTCGGCGCCTGGGTGGCGGCGGGATCTGAGCGGAGCGCCTATGCAGGAATCCAGATCATGTTCACGTTTGCGCTGGCGTTGCTCGAATCGTTTTCGCCACCGTCGGATCTCACTGAGATCCGCGACCGGATCGTCGGCATCATTCTGGGTGTCGGCGTGGCCACCTTTATCCAGATGTCGATGTGGCCGGAGCGCGAATCGGATGGCCTGCGTGCGCAACTGACGTCGATATTGCGCAAGATCGCGGCGTTGGCTCGCATCGAGGCGAAGGCGGTACAGAGCGGCCCACGCGCGACGGATTCTGCAGCGGTGGTTGAAGCGTGGACCATGGTCGGCGATTGCGAGATGGCGCTCGCGCGTGTCGCGCTCGAACCCGACTGGCGCGAGGGGGAGACGTCACGTATCACGCTTTTGTCGCAGACGGTGCTCGCGCAGAGCCGGGCGATGCTTGTCGCGCTCGAAGCGTTTCACCATGAAGCGATGATCAATGCGTCGGCAAGCGCACCGATGGAGCGCGCAGAGAAGTTTCAGTCGGATGTCGCGGATGCGCTGGAGCGATACGCGTCACAGCTCGTGGCTGAGCCATCGGCCGCGATGACGCCGACGCGGCTCGATTCGAGTGGATTGCGCGCCACGCCGACGCATGCAGGGGCGGTAGGGGCGACGGATGGGCAAACGCTGGAGCGGCTCGCGCAACGCATTGACGCGGCGCTCGCCGGGTTGCCACGCTGGTTGCCCGACGAACATGCGTCCGGCGAATTTGCGAGTGCGGGGTGATCGGCGATGACGCACTTCGTTCTCATCCTGCGCCGTCTGCCGCGCTTACTGAGCGCACGACTGTTCAACCACTGGCTCGCGTCGCTCGCGCTGCCCTGGCTCGCCTCGTGCGCGATCATTCACCACGATAGTCCGCCGGCCGCGATGATCACGCCGCAGCAGATCCGTCTCGCCGACGACATCCATCTGGCCAACGAAGGCTGGCCGTCGGCACGCTGGTGGGAGCAGTATCACGATCCGCAGCTCAATACGCTCGTCGATCAGGCGCTCGCGCACGCGCCTTCGCTCGCCATTGCGCGCGAGCACGTCTCGCAAGCTCATGCGCAAGTCGAGCTGATCCGCGCGGGATCCGGTCTGCAGATGTCCGCGCTCGCGGAAGCCGATCGCGAGCATGTCTCGGGTCACGGGTTCCTCAGCGCGTACGCGTCGCACGACCCGCAGATCGGAGCGTTTGGGCCGTGGTACTGGACCGGGCTGGTGGGCGTCGACGCTCACTACGATATCGACATCTGGGGCAAGCAGCGCGACCTTGTGCGCGCGGCGATCGGTGAACAGAACGCGCGGCGCGCGGAGGCGGCGCAGGCCGAGCTCGAACTCTCGGCGGGCGTCGCGCAGCTCTACTACAGCATCCAGATCACCTACGCGAGCATTGATCTGTTGCGGCAGCTTCGCGAAGTGCGCGCCTTCGAGCTCGACACGCGATCGGCGCGGCACGCACGCGGCCTCGAAGCGCTGACCCAGACCGCCCAGGCGCGCTCGCAGGTGCTCGCAATCGACCAGCAGATCGCCTCGAGCGAGGAGCAGATCGTCCACGCGCGTGAAGCGCTGCGTGCGCTGGCGGGCGTCGGCCCCGACGATCTGCCGCCAATCGCGCCGGTGCCGTTGCCGGCGCCAGCGGGTTCGCTGCCGTCGACGCTATCGTATGAGCTGCTCGCGCGGCGCCCGGATCTGCAGGCCATGCGCTGGCTGGTACAGGCATCGTTCGACAAGATCGATGCGTCGAAGGCCGCGTTCTACCCGAGCTTCGACATCACGGCGTTCTTCGGTTTCAACGCGTTGCGAATGCGCGATCTGTTCCTGCATTCGAGCCAGCAGATCAACCTCATTCCCGGCCTCACGCTGCCGATCTTCGACGGTGGCCGCCTGAACGCGAACCTGCACGGCGCGCGCACGGCGAGCAACACGCTGATCGAGCAGTACGACCAGGCCGTGCTCGACGCGGTGCGCGACGTCGCGCAGAGCGGCAGCGCGATCGACGACCTCGATCATCGCGCGCATCTGCAGCGTGACCGGATCGACGCATTGCGCTTTGCGAGCGACAGTGCCGAGGCGAGCTACAAGACCGGCCTCGGCGACAGGACGAGCGCGATGCAGGCGAAGGCGCCGGTCATCGCCGGGCGTCTCGAACTCGTGCAACTGACCGGCGACGAAATCGAAGCGGGCATCGTGCTGACTCGCGCGCTGGGTGGCGGCTATCGCAGCGACGACCTGCCGGCGGAGTCGGCCAGCACGAACAAGCCCTAGGCGGCGAGCAGGGCGGTTTCTTTAATGCTGCCGGTTGCCCGCACGAGCGTGTCGCCCCTCTGTCGGGGGATGGACCGCCGTGCCGGTCGATGCAAACGCTGATGCAAACGCCGACGCTAACGCGAGCGATGACCCGTCTGCCATGGAGCCAGGTCATGAAGAATCATGATGCTTCGGAAATCCGTACGCCACTTCGGGCAACGCCGTTGCTCTACCCGGAGCCGTTGACTCGTCGAGGCCGGTCGTGACGCAGGACATCAATCTGATCGAGCTCACCGCCGAAATCGTGGCGAGCTTCGTGTCGTGTAATCCGTTGCCGGCAGACGACTTGCCGGAGTTCATCTGGAGCACGTACGCGGCGCTGGCCGCATTGCACACGACGTCGGTACCGGCCGCGCGGCAGCGGGCGGCGGTGCCGATCGAGGAATCGGTGCGCGACGATTATCTCGTCTGTCTCGAAGACGGGCGCAAGCTGAAGTCGCTCAAACGCTACCTGCAGCGCCACTTCGCGATGACCCCTGACGAATACCGCGCGAAGTGGGGCCTGCCCGCGGACTACCCGATGGTCGCGCCGGCCTATTCCGCGCTGCGTTCGTCGATTGCGAAGCGCCATCCCGCCGGCGCAATCAAACCGCGTCGCGGTGCCTAAGATCGTACGAATGAGGGATGCCGCTCCCGTCGTACTCACCCAATGAGGGGATGTTGCGCCGCCGCCAGACTGCGCAAGATAGGGTCCGTCGACTTACACCCTGCGGAGGCGCACATGTTCACGCGGAGACTCAATGCAGCGTGCGGCAACGAGCCGGCAGACTTCGCCGCCGACGATGAGACCGCGCTCGACGAAGCCGAACGGGTCGCCGACGCGTCTCATCGGCGCCACTCGGACAGCGCCTGCGACGCGATTGTCGCTCGCCTCGTCGCGCAGGCCACTGAGCAAACGCGGCCGTCCACGCGGCGCGCGGCGTCGCTGCCACAGTGGCGTCTGCGGCGCGCGCTCGACTTTATCGAAGCGAATCTCGCGCAGCCGATCGGACTGGCCGATGTGGCCGCCAGCACCGGACTCACCCGCATGCATTTCGCCGCGCAGTTCCGCTCGACAACCGGTTATTCGCCGCATGCGTATCTGCTACGGCGCAGGATCGAGCATGCCCAGATGCTGCTGCGCTCGTCGGCGCTCAGCGTGCTCGACGTCGCGCTCAGTTGTGGCTTCGGATCGCATGCGCACTTTACGACCGTGTTCGGGCGGATCGTCGGCGAGCCGCCCAACAGTTGGCGAACACGCATGCGGGACGAGGAGCCGATCGTGGAGCCGGCGGTGGCTATCTCCCCGCGCCGTGGCGACAGAGGAGCTTGATCATGCAGACCGACCTGGCGGATGATGCATGCTGGTGCGCCGCGTTGCGCCTGCTCGACGGCGGCGCGTGGGAGTGGGCCGCGAGCCGGCTGGCGCCGCGCGTCGAAGCGCCAAAGGTGCGGGGCGCGCCAATCGATGCGTGCCGCGAATGCGTAGTACGGGTGCTCGATCGCCTGTCGACGAAGGTGGTGGTCGTCTACTGGTGCGATGCAACGTCCTGCCGCTACGGCGACCAGTTGTGGCGGGTGGGCGTCTCGAGGCGGCGCGGCCGCTGCGCGTTGTCGGGTGCGCCGATCAAGGCCGGCGACGTGGTTTATCGTCCGCGCCAGGGGCGGCCGAGGCCCGTCAACGCGACCGCGATGATGCTGGCCTCCGAGGTCGAACGCGTCTCACCCGGTTGATCGCCGGCTGCATTACAAATCCCGGTATTGATTGCTTTCGTTTCAGTTTCAGTCCGGGCAATACCGGGCAACAACCCATCCTTTACCAAAAAAGAACCGAATCATCACGCTTTTCCGGACGGTCATCTCTAGTCTGGACGGTACTGCGTTCGTCCAGCGATTGTGACGATCAGGTGTCCGACGGAGCGAGGAATGAACGAGGCATGGGTCTGCGAAATTCATCAGGAAGCGGGGCATCTTCAACCCCGCGCGGCGCCGCCGCGAGGGCAGTCCGATGCCCTCGTGACGCGGGCGCTTCATGTCGTGCCGCCCGCGCCGGTGTTTGCCGACGAACTTCGGTCCGAACTTCAGTCGCTCGCGCGCGTCGGCCGGGAACGGCCTGCGGCCAGTGTAGCGCGCATCCATCTGGATCTGGCGCGCGCGTGGCAGATGGTGATCCGCGGCGAGGCCGCCGAAGCGCTGCTGAGCGCGCAGCGGCTTGAAGGGCAGGTCGGTCCGCTAACTGGCCCGGTTGCCGTTGCGGTGCGTTGCGAGATCGCGGCCGTGCGCGCTGCGGCGCTCCTGCTGCAGGACGACGCGGGGGCCGCATTGGCCGCTGCGCTTTCCGCGCTGCGGCTCGGCACCGCAACACCCACCGCGCACGTCGCGCTGACGGTGTGCCGCTGCGCTTACTTGCGCCTCGGCGACCCCGAGAGTTTCTACGCGGTGGAACGCCGCGCGCCGGACGCTCAGCCGGGCCGGCTGCGCGCGGTCACCACGATGCTCGACATTGCGCTCGATGCCGCGGTCGAATTCGCCCAGATGCATTTCAATGCCGCGCGCCTGTTGGCCGATGACGCACTCGATGTCGCGCGCCGTTTCGGGGCCGGTCCGGCGACAATCGACGCGCTGCCCGCCTGCGTGATGGCGCAGGTGCTGTACGAGGAGGGCCGTGTCGACGAGAGCGAGGCGCTGGTCGCGGCACGGTTGCCGGGAATCCGGCAGGGCGGTGCGATCGAAGGCGCGGTGCGCGCTTACGGACTGCTTGCGCGCATCGCCGCGAACCGGCGGCAACCGGGACAAGCGCTCCTGCTGCTGGCCGAGGCGGACGCGCTTGGGATCAAGCGCAACTGGCCGCGGCTGCGCGCGGCGAGCCTCGCGCAGCAGGTCGAGATCCACGCGGGTGCGGATCGCCTCGACGAGGCGGCGCTCTGCGCACAACGGCTCGCCGTGCTGGCCGGGCAATGCGGCGCCGCGAGCAGCAGCGCGCGCTTCGAGATCGCGCGCTACCACGTACTTGCGCAGGCGCGGCTTGCGCTCGCAAAGACGCATTCATCAGCATGCGCTCCCGCGTTTCCTCAGGCACCCATCGAGGTATCCGCCGCGATCGATCTCGTAGCGCTGCGGCAGCTCCATAGCGATACCGTTCTAAGGCGTGACCGATACGGCGCGGTGACCATCGCGCTATTGCTGATCGAAGCGTTGCTGGTCGCCGGTCTGCGAGACGACGCGGTCGAGGCGCTCGTCACGCTGCTCAAGCAGGGGGCTTCGGCGGGACTGCAGCAAACGCTCGTCGACTGCAGCGAGCGCGTGGCGAAGCTGATCGACGGGATGGTCCGCGGGTCGATCGTGCCCGCAGGCGACGTCCGCGAGCTGCTTCCCTATGCAGGCGCTTTGATGTCGCGACGCCGGCGTGGCGACATCAAAGCGCAACCGGCGAGCGATACGGCGCGGGACATCGCACGGTCCGTGGCCGCCATGGGCCTGAGCGAACGTGAACGCGTGATCATCGGACTGATGGGGCGCGGGCTGACCAACAAGCAGATTGCGATCCGGCTGTGCATCGCGCCCGAGACAGTGAAGTCGCACGCCAAGCATCTCTACTCGAAGCTGTCGGTGAGGAACCGGATCGAAGCGGTGACGCTGGCGAGCCGCCTGGGTCTCGTCCGGCTATCCGCGTGCGGGCACGCCGGTGATTAACCCGCTTCGAACGTCTCGCGCAGACGATGACCCGACGGCAGCTTGGCAGCGAGTGCGTCTTTCATCGTCTTGCTGAGTGCTGCGTGGTAGTCGGCCGTTTGCATGTCGCCAGCCAACTCGCTGGCGCGGGCCGCGGTGCGATGGATACGCCAGTCCGCGAGCGGCGTCTGGTAACCCTGAGTCGCGTCGAGCGCATGCTGGACGCAGTGCAACGCATGGGTTGCATCATCCTGTTCGCACGCAACCCGCGCGCGCGTCTCCCACGCGAAACCCTGCCACGTGCGTTCTTCAATCGACGTCGCCAGTTTGACGAGACGGTCGGCATGCGTGATCGCAGCGTCGAGATCGCCGTCCGCCAGTGCGGCGCCCGCGAGCCCCCATTCGAGTGGCAGACGCCAGTACCAGTCGAAGATCACCGGCAGCGCGTCCATTCGCTGCATCACCTGCGTGAGCGCGTCGCGTGCGGCGCGCGTATCGCCGAGGCCGAGCTGTGCGAGCCCGGTCAGCAGCAGGCAGAGCCGGTATTCGGCCGGCAGGATCGATTTGCCGCTGCCCGGTTCGGGCGACTTGCCCGCCAGCACCTGCGTGCAGGATTGCAGCATGGCGTCAAAATCCATTGCGTGGAATTGCACCCAGCAGCGATAGAGCGTGAGCGTGTCCGCGCCATACGGGTTGCCGTTGTGCGCGAACATCGCGATTGCCTTGTCGAACTCGCGCTGCGCGCGGCCGAATTCGCCAAGATAGAGTTGCGTCCACGGTACACCCAGATGCACCATCCAGGTCGCGCGTGCCATGTTGAACTCGGGGCGGTTTTCGTCGTTCTCGACGAGGAAACGGTAACTTTTGAGGATGGTGTCCTGCGCTTCCTGGTAGTGCGACGACACGAGCAAGACCATGGAGTATTCGCACAGCGACCAGGCGGTCGTGTAGGGATCGTCACCGGCGCGCAGGGGGACGAGCGCGGCTTCGCAGCGCGCGATGTCTTCGGCGCACCAGCCGCGCACCCACATCCGCCAAACGTAGCAGCTGATGCGGGTGCGGGCCTGCTGCTGCGGGTCGGTCTGCCGATCGCTAAGCGCGAGCGTTTCGCCGATGATCTGGCTGCAGCGCAGCTGGTCGCGCCAGCTATACGTGTACGCGAGGCTCATCAGCGCACGGCTCTGGATATCGATCAGGCCGTGCTGCGCGGCACGCTCCGCGAGCTGCTCGCAGGTTTCCCGCGCGCGGGAATCGTGGGCTGCGGCGAAGATCGAAGCACGGCCTTCGAGGAATTCCGTTTCCGCCGCCGCGCGGGCTTCAGTGGGCAGGTTGGCCGCGAACATCAGCGCGCGGTCGAGGACCGCGAGTGCGTCGTTGTAGGCGAGACGCTTCTTTGCCGTCTGGATCGCAATGCGCAGATAGCCGACCGCACGTTCCCAACGTTTCGCCGCGGCGAAGTGCTGAGCGAGTTCGGCGGCGACCCCGCCGCGCTCCTCGGGTGCGAACAGCGCCTCGAGCGCTTCGGCGACGTGCAGATGAGAGCGGATGGTGCGCAGCGGCCCCTGCCGTTCGTAGAAGGTCTGCCGGTACATCGTGTGGCGAAACGCATAGGTGCTCGCAGCGAAACCATCTTCGAGCGCAGACGACGGCTCGCGCCGGATGAAGCTTTCCTGACGGCAGAGCGCTTCGCAGATATCTTCGAACAGCTCCTGGCTCAAGCCGGCGGCCGGGGCCGCGGTGATGACGCTAAACGCGAGGCCGGCGACGCTCGCGCCTTCGAGCGCGCGTTGCTGGTCGTAGTTCAGCCGCTGGATGCGATGCTCGATGACCTGGTTCAACGTGAGCGGCACTTCCAGCCGCACTTCCGAGGGCGACAGGTGCAGCTTCCAGCCCTCGGGCGTCGATTGCGCGATGCCTTGTTCGACCAGGTGATCGAGCGTTGCGACCATGAAGAGCGGGTTGCCGCCGGAGCGCTCGCGCACCAGCTGGGCGAAGCCGTTCGCGCTATCGGGCCTGACATCGCGCGGGCCGCCCGTCAGATATTCGGCGATGGCGCCTTCGCTCAGTGGTTCCAGCACGATGTCGTGACACAGCTTCTGCAAGCCCAGATCGCGGTTCAGCCGGCACAAGGGATGTTGCGCAAGTTCGGCGTCTTCCGGGCGGTACGTGGCGATGACCATCAGACGTGCGCCGCTACGATGGCGGGCAAGCGCGGAGAGCATGTCGACCGTCGAATAATCGGACCAGTGCAGGTCTTCGAACACCAGTGCGAGCGGCCGCTCCAGCGAGAGCGCTTCGAGGAATTCGCAGATCTCCCTCAGCATGCGCCCGCTCGCCGCGCCGATCACCTGATGCTGCAGCTCGGCGCGGTATTGCTGCGGCACCGATCCCAGCATCTGGAGCGCCCAGGTCGGCGCGATCGACACGAGCGTGCGGGTGATCATCGGGCCCGCTTCGCTGCGAGTCAGTTGGGTGAGCGCGTCGAGCACCGGGTAGTAAGGCTCGATGCCGCCATAACCTTCGACGCAGCGCCCGAGCGACGTCAACACCGTGGCATTGCCATCGAGGGAGTCCAGGAAGCGATTGACGAGCGTCGTCTTGCCGATGCCAGGTTCCCCCGCCACGAAAACGATGCGCGATGCGCCATTGCGTGCCTCATCGAACAGCGTCTTCAAGCGGTTAAGTTGCTGCTTGCGGCCGACAAACCCGCCATGGCTGCGCTGGTCCGCCTCGCGCGGGCCGTTGCTGGAACTGGCGGAGAGCGGCGCAATGAAGCAATAGCCGCGGCCGCGATGGGTTTCGATAAAGCTTGGACGTGCGGGATCGTCGCCGAGCGCGGTGCGGATGGTCAGCATGTGAGCCTTCAGCACTTCGGGCTGAACATGCACGTTCTGCCAGAGGGCATCGAGGAATTCCTCGTGCGTGATGAGCCGCCCGGCATGGTCGATCAGGTATTGCAGCATGTCGTAGGCGCGTGGCGCCAACGTGAGCCTGCGGCTCGCGCCGTCGGGCGCGCATTGCCAGACGCATCGATTCACTCGATCCAGCCGAAAGGGTGGGAAATCGATCACCTAGGTTCTCCGATGGCGCTGCAACCCGACTTGGTTGCCGCGATTTTATACTGCGCCTGTCGGTCATGCTGAGTGGAGCATTTCATTACACAATCAGGACCAGAAAATCACCCTTCCGGATTTCGAACACCTTACCCTGACGGGAAAAGTGTGCGTCTCGTCCTGGCAGGCGGGCGCGTTTGTTCTTCAGAGGGTTAGATAAAGGCATGAGGAGCAAGGTTGGCATGAAGGCTCATTCGAGCAGGATATCGTCGGTCAGTTTTGAAGGCTTTCGTCTGGATACGACGAACGAATGTCTTTGGCGGCTGGCTTCCTCCGGCACGGCGCCCGAGCGCATCGACCTGACACGCAAGACCTTCGGCGTGTTGCGGTTTCTGATCGAGAACCGCGGTGCGCTGATTACCCATGACGCGCTGCTCGAAGCCGTGTGGCCCGATGTGCACGTGCAGCCCGAAGTCGTGAAGAGCCACATACAGACGATCCGGGCGCGGCTCGGCGATAGCGCGCAGCGCCCTCGCTACATCGAAACGCTGCGCGGACGCGGCTATCGTTTCGTCGCGCGCGTCGAGATTCCTGTCACGGAGCTTGTGCCCGCCGTGAGCGAGGAGAGCTTCGGCGGCTTTGCCGGGCGCACGAGCGAATTGCAGCAACTGTGCGCCGCCATGGACCAGGCCCGATGCGGAAACACTCAGGTCGTGGTGGTTACCGGTGAACCGGGCATCGGCAAGACAGCGTTGCTCAGGCAGTTCGTTGCCGCGCAACGGTTCGAACGTGACGATGCGTGGGTTGCCGAAGGGCATTGTGTCGAGGGCTATGGCGGCACGGAGCCGTTTTATCCGGTTCTGCAGGCGCTCGGCCAACTTTGCCAAGGCGCCGGCGGCAGCGAAGTCGTGAAAGCGCTGGTGACGCTCGCGCCCACGTGGGCATGGCAACTCCCGGGCCACGTGGCGAGTCAGGTGCGCGAGTCCCTGCATCGGCAGCTTCCTGGCGCGTCGCGCGAACGCATGCTGCGGGAGATCCGGGGCTTGCTGAGCTCCCTGACGCAGACGCAACCGCTGCTTCTGATATTCGAAGATCTTCATTGGGCCGACTACTCGACCATCGATTTTCTGGCGGCGCTGGCGCGCCAGCCAGGCGTGCTGCGTCTGATGGTTGTCGTCACTTACCGGCCGGACGAAGCGGCGCTGACCGAACACCCCATCGAGCAACTGCACCACGAGCTTGCACTGAGGGGGCTATGCCGCGAACTGGCGCTGGGTCCATTGCCTCGCGATGCCGTGCTTGCGTGGCTGACAGACCGCGATCACACCGACCCTGCCGAAGAAGAACTGTCTTTTCTTATCGCGCAACGTTGCGGCGGCAATCCGCTGTTTATGCGGGCGACGCTTGCCGATCTCGTGGAGCGCGACATGGTCCGCAAAACGGTGACGGGCTGGCGGCCGCTCGCGCCACTCGCCGCGATCGGCGCGGCAGCGCCACACACGATAACCCGGACGCTCGAGGGCAGAATCCGGCGCCTCGGCGCCGACGAACGGAATCTGCTTGAAGCCGCCAGCGTGGCAGGACTCTGCTTTTCATCGGCGACCGTGGCCGAGGCCGCGGGGCTGTCGGCGGAGCAGTTCGACGATCTGTGCGAGGCCCTGGCACGCACTCAACGCTTTATTCAGCGTAGCGGCGTAAAGCGCTTCCCCGACGGAGGAGCTGCGGCGATGTTCTGTTTCGACCATGCTCTCATTCGTCACGCATTCTATGGGCGTCAAGGGCTGACTCGCCGCTCCCGTTTGCATCGGCAAATCGCGGAACGGCTCGAGGCGATCTACGCTCGCGATCAGCGAGCCGAGGTGGCATACGAGCTCGGACATCATTTCGCCGACGCGCGAGACTGGCTCAAGGCGATCGACTACTTACGCATTGCGCTGCAAACCGCGAAGGTTCGGTTTGCGTATCGCGAGGCGCAGTCGATTCTCGATTTTGCCGCCTCGCTCACCACCAGGTTGCCGGCTGATTTGCGCCCGTTGAAAAGCTTTGAGTTTGCCGAGGCGCGTGCGTCGCTTTACGCAGCGGCGCACGATCCGCGCGCCGAGGCCGCCTGGATCGAACTGGAGGAGCAGGCACGCACGATTGGTCGGCTCGATGCGCAATTGCGCGCCATGCTCGGCCTGGCCTACGTTTTTAGCTGGAGCGACCGGCAACGTTGCATCGAGGTGCTCAACGATGCGCTGACGCTCAGCGCATCGCATCCTGACCTGCGCGTCAGTGCGCTGGTGCGCGTAAGTGCCTACGTACGCCGTATCTGGACCGACGGCTGGTCGCATGCCGATCTGACCGAGTGCGAGACGGCGATGCGTGCGCTGCGCGAGACGGGGGATCCCTTGCTGATCGCCCGGGCGAATATGGAGCACAGCATGCTGTGCATCATTTCCACCCGCTATCGTGAAGCACTCGGCACGGTACGGGCGAATTACCAGATCCTCTTTGAGCATGCGGTGGAACATCCGGGCTTCGACCTCGCGAGAGCGACGTGGATGGTCCGGCTGGGTACGGCGTGGGCTCAACTCTTCCTGGGAGAGTTGGGGCGCTCGATGGAATTGTTCGAGCAGGGCATGGCGTCGTACCACGAGAACGGCGACTATTTTGCGGCTCGCACACTCGAGGTCTATCGGGGTTGGTTGTTCGTGCACACAATGGACTACGAGTCAGTCATTGACATGTACGAACGCTTCGTGCCGGCTTCAAACTCCTCCGATCGAGCGGTCGAAGCCGACGCCGGCGCGCTGCTGCCCGTGCAACACCGTGCGTGCATCGTACTCGCGGGCCTCGCGTATATCGGACTGGAGGACGGCGCGCGCGCCTCGGCGCTATTTGCTGAAGCGCAACGGCAACTGGACGCTACACCCATCATGTTCGACTGGTACTGGCGGCTGGCAATCGAATGGGGTACCGCCGAGGCCGCAATGATGGCGGGCGACCATCGCACCGCGAGATCGCGCGCCGAGGCGTTCCTCAAGCTCGCCCTCGCCACCGAAGACCGGACGTGGCAGGCGCTTGCCTGGGACATTGTTGCGCGACAGGCGCTCGCGAGGGGCGATGCGGTCGTTGCACTCGAGCACATCAACGCCGCGTTCGCGGTCACGGAAGGCTTCGAAACCCCGCTGGCGGACTGGCGGCTTCATCGTACGGCGGCGGCGATTCACGAGGCCCACGGCGACGCCGAACAGGCGGATGTGCAACAGCGCCACTTCATGTCGACGCTCGAGCGGCTGTCGAATTCCTTGCCGCGTGGTGGTCAGATCGGCCAGCGCCTGCTTGCTCTTTCAACGAGCTGATAGATGCTCCAAGCAAGAGGTGCAAGACATGAGACACGGGGGAGCCATCATGGCGCCGATCCCCCCGCTGGGTGATATCGACCAGTAAGGAGTCGATGCAAGATAAGTGGGTCCTCCACCGATTGGCCCCTGTCTGGTTGTCTCGCACTTGCAGGAGTAGACTCGCCGGGGTTGCTCCTTGATACCACGCCGATCGTCGCCTTGCGCCGACAAGTGCAGGTGAACGGGAGGAATTGAAAACACAGTTCGAGTGGCATCGGGAAATTTGAAAATGCGTCTGTCAAAGGTTGACCTGAATCTCTTCGTTGTCTTCGAAGCCGTCTACAGAACACGAAACCTGACGCGCGCAGCGGAAATGCTATTCATCACTCAGCCTGCTGTCAGCAATGCATTGTCGCGGATGCGCAAAACATTCGACGATCAGCTGTTTGTGAGTACGTCGGCCGGCATGATGCCGACGCCCGTTTCGGAAAACATCATCGGCCAGGTTCGTGAGGCGCTGCAGCTGCTCGACTCGAGTACGCACGTCGGCGGACGCTTCGATCCCGGCTCGTCCGAGCGCACGTTCCGGCTCAGCATGACCGACCTCACGGAGGCGCTTCTTCTGCCTGCGCTCGAGGAGGTGCTGCAGCGACTGGCGCCCGGCATCCGCATCGAGAGCTACTTCACGACGCGTAAAGAGGTTCCGGAAGCGCTAGCGAGCGGTGCAGTCAATCTTGCGATCGACGCGCCGCTGATTGACGATCCTTACCTCGAGCAGGAACCGCTCGGCCGCGACCGCTATGCCTGCATGCTGCGTCGCGATCATCCGTTTACGAAGAAGAAGCTGACGATCGACGACTACCTCAGCTTCGGTCACATCCACGTATCCAGCCGCCCCCAGGGATCGGGTCTCGTCGATGGCGAGCTGACCAAGCTCGGCGTCAGGCGATCGATTCAGACGCGGGTCCAACACTATCTGGTGGCCCCGTTGATTGCGATGCGAACCGATCTCGTCCTCACGGCCCCCCTCGTGCTCCTCAAGCGCTATGACGCGCGAATCCTGGAACTGCCGTTCGATCTTCCTGATCTTCAGTCGCATGGCTACTGGCATCGAAGCGTGACGGGGGACCCGGCTCATCGTTGGTTGCGCGAGCAGGTTGGCCGGCTCATGCTGGAAATGAACCAGTAGCGCGGATCTACGGGGCAGGCGAGGGATGTGGGATATACGCCTGGTGTCACGAAAATCTATAGTCGACTATCACAACAATAAATTTCCTGAATGATGCGGCGCTGGGTATTCTGCTAGCCATGTTGACGCGAGGCTGGCATGGCAGAACTCTATCTTGTACGGCATGGTCAGGCGTCCTTCGGCGCTGACAACTATGACGAGCTATCACCTTCCGGTCGTACCCAATCGAGCTGGCTCGGCGAATACTTCGCGCAGGCGAACTTGCGGTTCGATCGTGTTGTCATCGGCACGATGCAGCGGCATCGGCAAACCGCCGACGCCATTCTCGCCGCAATGGGCGGCCCGCCAATCGAGCTCGCGCAAGACGCGGGTCTGAACGAATACGATTTCGAAGCATTGTTCGCGGCCGTGGGCGATGAGGGCTTGCCGTCAGCTCTGTCCGCCACCAGTTCAAAGAAGGACTTCTACAAAGGGCTCCGGCACGTGCTGCAGCTCTGGGCCGATGACCGCTTGCCGGGTGCTGTTCCTGAGACATGGCAGCAATTCCAGACGCGTGTCCAGCGTGCGCGCAGCGATATCCAGCGGGCTGGCGGCAGGCGCGTTCTGGTGGTGAGTTCGGGTGGCCCGATCGCGGTCACTGCCCAGCAGGTTCTACAGGCGCCCGCTGCGAGCGCGATTGCACTGAACCTGCAGATTCGAAACAGCAGTGTTTGCCAATATGTCTTTAACGACGACGCGATGTCGCTCGTCAGCTTCAATTCCGTGCCGCATCTCGAACATGCCGAGAGGCGTGAATTTGTCACCTACGGCTGACCTCAATCCGGATTCCTGCTAGATGAACCACCCCAGTCTCCAGTTCGACATCGACGATCTCACACGTTATCTGACGGTGCACGTGCCCGGGTTTCAAGGGCCGATGACCGTCGAGAAATTTCCCGGCGGCCAATCCAATCCGACGTTTCTTTTGAAGGCGCAAAGCGGAAGCTATGTGTTGAGACGTCAACCTCCCGGCGATCTGCTCAAGGCGGCGCATGCGGTTGATCGCGAGTTTCGTGTGATATCGGCGCTCGGCCGGACACCGGTCCCTGTCGCTCGCGCGTATCACCTTTGCGAGGACCGCGATGTCATCGGCAGCCTGTTTTACGTCATGAGCTACGAAGACGGGCGAATCTTCTGGAACCCGGCGCTGCCCGAAGTACCCGTCGAGGAACGTGGCGCCATCTATGACGCACTGCTTGGCACAATGGCCGCTCTCCACGACGTGGACATCGACGAAGCCGGATTGTCCGACTACGGCCGCCCGGGTAACTATTTCGAGCGTCAGATCGACGTTTGGACCAGGCAATATCGCGCCGCGCAAACCGATACGTTGGCGGCCATGGAGTCGCTGATCGAATGGCTGCCTGCCCACTGTCCGGCGGAAACGGGAAAGCCTTCGCTCGTGCACGGCGACTTTCGTATCGACAACATCATCTTCACGCGCGATGCGCCTCAAGTCCGCGCCGTTCTCGATTGGGAACTCTCCACGCTCGGCAATCCGTTGGCTGACATCGCGTACTTCTGCATGTGTTTGCGGCTTCCGCCCGGCAGCCATATCGCCGGACTCGCAGGCTTGAATCGAGGCGCGTTGGGCGTGCCGGATGAGGCGTCGATTGTCGAGCGATATTGCGCGCTGCGGGGCATTTCGTCGATTGAGAACTGGAACTTCTACCTGGCGTTCAGCTTCTTCCGACTCGCCGCGATTGCACAGGGCGTGAAGAAGCGGGCCCTGGGCGGCAACGCGTCGAACGAAAAAGCGCGGCAGGTGGGGGAGATGGCCGGAGCGCTTGCGAAGATGGGCATTGACCTGATCTGAAGACAGGCAGGAAATCGGAACGTAGAAATAGGAATACTGATCGTGACTACAAATCTGTTTGACCTGAAAGGAAAGATTGCGCTGGTGACGGGCGCGAGCCGGGGTATCGGCGAGGAGATCGCGAAATTGCTCGCCGAGCAGGGTGCCCACGTGATTGTGTCGAGCCGCAAGCTGGAAGATTGTGAATCCGTTGCAAGCGAGATCAAGGAAGCGGGCGGGAGCGCCGAAGCGTACCCGTGCCACGTGGGGCGTCTCGAGGACATCCACGCGATCTTCCAGCATATTCGGGCACGGCATGGCCGTCTGGACATTCTCGTCAACAACGCGGCCACCAATCCGTATTTCGGCCACATTCTCGATACCGATCTGTCGTCCTTCGAAAAGACGGTGGAAGTCAATCTGCGCGGTTACTTCTTCATGTCCGTCGAGGCGGGCAAGTTGATGCGGGAAAACGGCGGCGGCGCGATCGTCAACACGGCTTCGGTCAATGCATTGCAGCCTGGCGACAGACAGGGCATCTACTCGATCACCAAGGCCGCCGTTGTCAACATGACGCGGGCCTTCGCGAAGGAGTGCGGACCGTTGGGGATCCGGGTGAATGCGCTGCTTCCCGGACTGACCAAAACCCGCTTTGCAGGGGCGCTGTTCGCAGATCAGGCCACGTACGAGAGCTGGGTGTCGCAGATTCCGCTGCGACGTCATGCGGAACCTCGCGAGATGGCGGGTACCGTGCTGTACCTGGTGTCCGACGCTGCGAGCTATACCAACGGAGAGTGTATCGTCGTCGACGGTGGACTGACGATCTAGTCATGGGGTCGAGGCACGGTACTGGCCACGTCGTTGGCCGTGCATCGACAACACCAATCAGATTATGGAAGAGTAAAAATGGACTTTGCATACAGCCCGAAAGTCGAAGCGCTGCGTACTCAGGTGCGTGCGTTCATGGACACGCATATCGTTCCGCGCATCCGGCAATGGCACGATGAAGTGAGTGCCGGTCAGTATCCGGTTTCCTTTATGGAGACCTTGAAGGATAAGGCGCGTGAAGAGGGTCTCTGGAACCTGTTCTTGCCGCATCTGCGCGATGACGAGCCCGGTACCCGCCTGACCAATCTCGAGTACGCGCCTCTCGCTGAGATCATGGGCCGGGTGTCGTGGGCGTCCGAGGTGTTCAACTGCAACGCGCCGGACACGGGCAATATGGAATTGCTGCATATGTTTGCCACGCCCGCTCAGCGCGAGAAGTGGCTCAAGCCCCTTCTCGACGGCAAGATCCGTTCGGCGTTCGCGATGACGGAGCCGGCGGTGGCCTCTTCGGACGCGACCAATATCACCACGTCGATTCGTCGCGACGGGGACGACTATGTGATCGACGGCCGCAAGTGGTTCATCACGAATGCAGCCCATCCGAATTGCCAGATCTTCATCGTGATGGGCAAAACGGATCCGGACGCGCCGAGCCACAGTCAGCAGAGCATGATTCTCGTGCCCCGCGATACACCCGGCGTCAAGGTGATCCGCAATATTCCGGTGGTCAATCACGTGGCGCCGGAAGGCCACTGCGAGATCGAGTTCAAAGGCGTGCGCGTGCCGCGATCGAATCTGCTCGGTGAAGAGGGTAGCGGCTTTGCACTGGCGCAGGCGCGTCTCGGGCCGGGACGGATTCATCATTGCATGCGCTCGATCGGCGCCGCGGAACTGGCGCTCGAGTTGATGGTGGAGCGGGCCCAGGCGCGCACGGCATTCGGCAAGACGCTGTTTGAACACGGAACAGTCGCCGAGTGGATCGCGAAGTCCAGAATCGAAATCGATCAGGCGAGGCTGTTCGTTCTCAAGGCCGCGTGGATGATCGACAACGTGGGTGCGAAGGACGCGCGCAAGGAGATCTCGATGATCAAGGCGCTCGTGCCGACAGTTCACACCGCCGTATGCGAGCGGGCGATGCAGGTGTTCGGCGCAATGGGGCTGAGCCCCGACACGCCATTGGCCGACAGCTGGACGTGGGGCCGTGCATTGCGCTTCGCCGATGGCCCGGACGAGGTTCACTTGCAGAGCATTGCACGGATGGAACTCAAGACGCAGCCTTATGCGCCGGGCAAGGTCAATCCTTACCTGACGCCCTCGGTGTAACGGATAGCGCCAGGTTCAAGGGGCTCCTCCTTGCTGAAGAACCTGGCGTCGCCCTCACGCGTTCGCGCGTCCGCGCGGTCCGGTCTCGCGCATGAATATAGCGAGCACCATGGCAAGCACGATGCCACCGATCAGCCATGAACCGGCTGCCCGGAATGTAGACAGATCCATTGTGCCGCCGTTCGCATGGTGGGCGAGCAGCTTGCCGTACACCGGCGTGAGCAACGCGCTGAATGTGAACACCAGAAAATTGATCGCGCCGCTGGCGCTGCCTTTCACGTTGTCGGGGTTGACTTCCTTGATCACCGTGTAGGGCAGCATCGCCGCACCGGAGCCGATGCCGAGCAGCAGGCCGAGCACATATGGCGGCGCCACGCCGGCCGGCAGATAAAAAATGCCGGCGCCCGACACCAGCATCAGCAGCGCACCGCCGATCAATACCGGCTTGCGGCGGCCCAGACGGTCGGCCAGGTAGCCTAGCAGCGGGCAGCCGATCACCCAGCCGAGCGGCACCATGCTCGCGCGATTGACGGCCTCTCCATAGCTGACGTTGAGACCGCTGTGCAGGAATGGAATGCCCCAGATCATGTCGCCAATCGTAGTCGGCAGGAACAAAAGGCCGGCGCAGAAGCCGCAAAGGTAGGACTGCGGATTCGTGAGTACCTGCTTGTACGGCGCGAACATCTTCAGCCACGAGCCCTGGCTGGCAGGGCTGTTGTCATGGGCTGCCGGCGTCACGAAGAGCACCAGTAGGGCGATCACAAAGATCACGAGGCCGGACAGCCACCAGAACTGCTGCCATGTGATGACGCCGTGAATGAGCGGCGCGACGGCGAACTGACCCGCGGAACCGCCCAGCATACCGAAGCATTGAGTGAAGCCTACCGCCGTCGCAAGAGAGCGTGGCGGAAAGCCGTGCGTGGCGAGATACACCGCGCCGATAAAGCCACACGCCGACCCCGCGCCTTGCAGCAGGCGACCGACCTGCGCCGCCTCCACGCTGCCAAGGCCGAACAGCGCCGCCCCAACAGCCACGAGAACGATGCCGGCCGGAATGACCGCCTTGCCGCCGAGCCGATCGAGCAGCGCACCGCAAAGAATCGAGAACAGCGCATAGGTGTAGTAGTACAGGCCGACGAGCGCACCCACGCCCAGCGCATCGCGCGCGAACGCCGCACTCAGCTCGGGCACCATCACGCCCGGCGCTGAACGCAGCATGTACTGCATGAAGTAGAACGCGGCACAGAAAAGCCATGCGATGACGAAGCCCATGTGGATGGGCTCGCGTTCGGATGGAGCATCTACAGTGCCGACGATTTTGCTGGACATGGTTCGAATCCCATTGCGTGGATAACGGTCCCTATACGCGTGCGGACTGCATTACCGGAACAGATTGACCTTTGCGAGGTCGATGAGCTGCTGGCCGCGACCGTCCATGACGGCACGAAGCATGAACAGGCCGAAGTGGTAAGCCTGGTCGGCGCTGGTCGAGGGAGGCATCACGAGCTCCTGACGTGCGCTTACTACGTCGACGAGCGCCGGGCCCGGATGGGCGAACGCTTCGCTTAGCGCACCTTCCAGCTCCGCAGGGTGCTCGACGCGTATGCCTTTGATTCCGATCGCATTGGCCATCGCGGCGAAATTCGGATTCTTGAGGTCGCATCCCGTATCGACGAAGCCACTGGCCTTCATTTCCATTTCCACGAAGCCCAGCGTTCCGTTGTTGAGCACGACGACTTTGACCGGCAAGCCTGCCTGAATCAGCGTGAGAAACTCACCCATCATCATGGTGAAGCCGCCGTCGCCCGACATCGAGATCACCTGCCGGTCCCTGAAAGCGGCCTGCGCGCCAATCGAGTGCAGGAGCGAGTTGGCCATCGAGCCATGATTGAACGAACCCACCAGGCGCCGCTTGCCGTTCATCTTCAGATAGCGGGCTGTCCATGCGATGGGGGTGCCGACGTCGCAGGAGAAGATGGCATCCTCGGCGGCGAGTTCGCTGACGAGCCGGGTCACGTATTGCGGATGAATGGTGCTGCTGCCCGCTTCGGGCTCGGCCAGCGAATCCAGATTCGCGCGAGCCTTGCGATAGTCGTCGAGCGCGCGATTCAGGAAGCTGCTGTCCGTATTCTGCTGAACCATGGGGAGCAGTTCGGTGAGCGTGTCCTTGACCGTTCCCAATACGCCAAGCTCAATTGGGCATCGATTGCCGAGGGCTTCTGGCCTTGTATCGACTTGAGCGATCGTCACCCCCTCTGGATAGAACTGTCGATAGGGAAAATCGGTACCCAACATCAGAAGCATGTCGCAGCTCTTCATCGCGGAGTACCCGGAGGAGAACCCGACAAGGCCTGTCATTCCCACATCGAATGGGTTGTCGTATTCGATGTACTCCTTGCCTCGCAGCGAGTGCACGATCGGCGCTTGCAGCTTGCGGGCGAGTTCCACGACTTCTGCGTGCGAATCCTTGCAACCCGCTCCACAAAGCAAGGTCACGCGCGACGACTGGTTCAACAGAAGGGCGAGTTTCGCGATGTCGGCGTTTGCCGGGCGAATCATCGGAGCGGACGGTGCGCTCCAACTCGGCACAGGTTTTGTGAGCGGGCCGAGCGCCACGTTGCCGGGTATCACGACAACAGCGACGCCTTTGCGCGCAACGGCCGTCCGGATCGCACGGCCCAGAATCTGCGGCAGTTGGTCGGGATGGGTGACGAGCTCGACGTAATGACTGCATTCCTTGAACAGCACTTCGGGATGAGTCGACTGAAAATAGTCGATGCCGATTTCCGAACTGGGAATATGCGCAGCGATAGCGAGCACAGGAACGCCGCTGCGTTGGCAGTCGAACAGGCCGTTGATCAGGTGCAGGTTCCCCGGGCCGCAACTCCCGCAACAGACTGCGAGTTGTCCTGTGAGATGCGCTTCGGCGCCCGCGGCAAAAGCCGCGCTTTCTTCATGCCGCATGTGAACCCATTCAATGGAACCTTCGCGACGCAAGGAATCCGTGAAGCCATTCAGCGAATCGCCCACCACGCCGAACACACGCTTCACGCCCGCATTGACCAGTGCACCAACCATGTAGTCGGCAGCTATCGTTGCCATTTCATATCTCCATAGATTAAGAATTCGCGGCCCATCGGATGCTTATGGGGAGGCAAAAGAAGCGCATTCCGCGTGAGTGCGTCGTCCTTTGGCGCAGGACGAATGAAGACCCGTTCGCCACGCGATATGTTCGATAGTAGCCGGCCGGTCCTAAGACGACCATTACATGAATCTGGAACATCGTGGCGAGGCAATTCTTGCTCCGCGCCGGCTGAGCAATGAGGTCAGGTATCCGAACTTACTGTGGACTACCGCGCTACATAAATATGTAATGTCGCGGCAAGGTGCGAAGCTATACCTTCTCGTCGTGCCATCGCGGCATCGTGAAACTCACGCTCAAGCTTCGCCGGGAAGCCGTTCGCATCCGCCTCGCCGATGCAACATCGACTCGACCTATCCACTAACCGGACGCTGACACGGTGGCCTTCGTGCAACCGTGCGGGTCCTCGCATTCTCGAAAATTGGAGCTACTCATGGCCCATGAACTGTTGACGCCCGACACGTGCGCGCTCGCGCTTATCGATCATCAGCCGCAGATGTTCTTCGGCACGCACTCGCACGAACGCACCACCATCCTTCACAACATTCAGATCCTCGCGAAGACCGCGAAGCTCTTCAAGGTGCCGACCGTTCTGACGACGGTCGCCGCCGATACCTTCAGTGGCCAACTGCTGCCGGAAGTGCAATCGGTGTTTCCGCAGATCAAACCGATCGATCGCACGTCGATGAATTCGTGGGAAGACAAGGGCTTTCGCGACGCGATCAAGGCGACGGGCCGCAAGAAGATCGTGATCGCGGGCTTGTGGACGGAAGTGTGCGTCGCTTTCCCGAGCGTGCAGATGCTGGCTGAAGGCTTCGAGATCTATGTGCCGACGGACGCCTGCGGCGATATCACTGGGGAAGCCCATGAGCGTGCCGTGCAGCGCGTCATCCAGGCAGGCGCGGTGCCGCTGACCTCGGTGCAGTTCATGTGCGAACTGCAACGTGACTGGGCGCGCGGCGAAACGTACGAAGGCTGCATGGAGATTTTCAAGGCGCATACCTCGTATGGCATCGGCGTGCGCTACGCGAAGCAGATTCTTGGCGGGCACGCGAGCTAGGCGAACTGATTGCCTCACGCCATTTTTCACGCGCGACGCGTTTGTCGGCGCGCGTGAAAGGCGTCTGACCAACCATCACGGAGAGCGACGATGACCGCACCGATTCAGCCCAGCCGCATTGCGGACCTGGTGATCTATAACGGCAAGATTGCGACGCAGGACGACAAGCGTTCGTTCGTGACGGCGCTCGCCATCGCGAAGGGCGAGATCGTTGCGAGCGGCAACGATCACGACATGATGCAATGGGCGAACGAGTCGACGCGCCGCATCGATCTGAAGGGACGCACGGTCGTTCCCGGGCTCAACGATTCGCATCTTCACATCATTCGCGGCGGTTTGAATTTCAATCTCGAACTGCGCTGGGATGGCGTGCCCTCGCTGCGCGACGCGCTAGAGATGCTGCGCGCGCAGGTTGCACGCACGCCTGCGCCGCAATGGGTGCGTGTTATCGGTGGATGGAACGAATTCCAGTTCGCGGAGAAGCGGGGCCCGACGCTTGAGGAGATCAACGCGATCGCGCCGGACACGCCCGTCTTCATCCTGCATCTCTACGACAGCGCGCTGCTGAACGCTGCCGCGCTGCGTGCGGTCGGCTATGACCGCGATACGCCGAATCCGCCGGGCGGCGAAATCCAGCACGACCGCCGCGGCAATCCGACCGGCATGCTGATCGCGCGTCCGAATGCGGGTCTGCTGTACGCGACGCTCGCAAAAGGACCGAAGCTGCCGCTCGACGACCAGTTGAATTCGTCGCGCCAGTTCATGCGTGAGCTCAACCGCCTGGGCGTGACGAGCGCGATCGACGCAGGCGGTGGCTACCAGTCTTATCCCGACGACTACGCCGTCATCATGGAACTCGCGAAGCGTAACGAGCTGACCGTGCGAATTGCGTACAACCTGTTCACGCAGAACGCGAAGCAGGAAATCGAAGATTTCGCGAGATGGGTCAAAGTCACCAAACCTGGTGACGGCGACGATTTCCTGAAGATGAATGGCGCCGGCGAAATGCTCGTGTTCTCCGGCGCGGACTTTGAAGATTTTCTGGAGCCGCGTCCGGACCTTCCGGACGTGATGGAAAGCGAACTCGAAGCCGTCGTGCGGCTGCTCGTGCAAAACCGCTGGCCGTTCCGGCTGCATGCCACTTACGACGAATCGATCGAACGCTTCCTCAACGTGTTCGAGCGTGTCAACCAGGACACGCCGTTTAACGGCCTGCGCTGGTTTTTCGACCACTGCGAAACCATTTCGGCGCGCAATATCGACCGCATTGCCGCGCTGGGCGGCGGCATCGCCGTCCAGCACCGGATGGCCTATCAGGGCGAATACTTCATTTCCCGCTACGGCGCCGAAGCCGCGGCGCATACGCCGCCTGTGCGCAAGATGCTCGCGGCCGGGTTGCCGGTCGGCGCGGGGACGGACGCAACGCGCGTCGCGAGCTTCAATCCGTTCGTGTCGCTGTACTGGCTTGTTTCGGGGCGCACGGTGGGCGGCACGCTGATGTACGCCGCGCAGGACCGGCTGGATCGCATGGAGGCGCTGCGCCGTTATACGGTGGGTAGCGCATGGTTCTCGAACGAAGAGACGAAGAAGGGCGCGCTCGTGCCTGGCCAGCTAGCCGATTTCGCGGTGTTGAGCGACGACTACTTCACGATGGAAGAAGACGGCATCAAGCATCTGAGCTCGGTGCTGACGGCGGTCAATGGGCGGATTGTCTACGCGGCCGAAGAGTTCGAAACGTTCGACCCGCCTGCGCTGCCCGTTAGCCCCACGTGGTCGCCCGTCGCGGAGTACGGCGGCTATGCGCGCTATCGTCCTGCGGTGCCGCTCGTGCAGTCGTGCAATGACGCATGCGTGAACCTGTGCGGTGTGCATCGTCACGCGCATGCGTGGGCATGGCGCAGCAACGTACCCGCAGGCGACGCGAACGCGTTCTGGGGCGCGCTCGGTTGCAGTTGTTTCGCGTTCTAGGAGCAGGCAGGCGATGAAGCGTTTTCTCACTTTCGATGTGGCGCTGCTGTTTCTGCGCGTCACCGCGAGCGTGCTCGTGCTGCTCGTGCATGGACTGCCGAAGGCAATCCACTACACGAGTCAGCTCGAGGCGATCGAAGACCCGTTTCATCTCGGCAAGATGCTGACATTAGGCTGTGCGATCTTCGCGGAGGTCGTGTGCCCGCTGCTGATGATCGCGGGCATCGCGACGCGGCTTGCCGCGCTGCCGATTATGGTGGTCTGCGTGGTCGCGCTGGGTTTCGTGCATCGCGAATGGACGTTGGGCGAGGCGCAATTCGCGTGGATGCTGCTGATCATGTTCGGAACCATCGCGATCGGCGGTGCGGGACGCTACCGGATTGCGCTGCCGCGGTTCGTGCAACGGCAAGCCTGAGCGCATCGCGCGTGAGGATCGAATCATGCCATATCTGATCTCGCTGGGAGCTGGCCTCGTGGTCGGTCTCCTGTACTACCTTGTGCGGGTGCAATCGCCCGCGCCGCCGCTGATCGCGCTTGCCGGGCTGCTCGGCATTGTGATCGGCGAGCACGCGATTCCGTTTGTGCAGGCGCGCATACGCACGCCGGATGCACAAACCCAAAGCGCGCCGCCCGTTGCCGGCACCAAACCGACACCGTTATGCAAAGAGGATCAGTAGACGCGGTGGCGTGGTTCGCTGCGCAACCCGGTCAGGTGCCCGGCGAAGACACGTGTCTTGCCTTGATAGCGGGTTATGTCGACACGCTCGGCTTCGTCGCGCTGTTCGGCCTTTTCACCGCGCACGTGACCGGAAACTTCCTTCTGATCGGCGCGGCACTTGCGCACGGGGGGCATGGCCTGCTGATCAAGTGGCTCGCGTTTCCAGCCTTCGTCGCCGGAATCGTGTTCGCCCGCATGCTTGACAACAGGCTGCTGCATCGCGAACCGTCAGTACGCGCACACGCGTTGTACGTGTTGCAGGCGGTGCTGCTGGCGGGCTATATGACGGTGGGCCTGCTGGCTATGCCTGTCACCGATGCCGATGCGCCGCTCACCATCGCCTGCGGCCTGCTCGGCGCGGCGGCGATGGGCGTGCAGAATGCGCATGGGCGGTTGACGACGCGCGCCGTGGTCGCGAACACGGTGATGACAGGCAACGTTACGCAGGCCGTGATCGACGGATTCGATCTGCTGTTTTCATCCAACGACCTGGCCGTACGGCAGGCGGCGCGCAGCCGGTTGTTGCGCATACTGCCGCCCGTCGCCGGTTTTGCGGTGGGCGCGTGCGCGGGCGCGGCGGGCTTTCTGCTCGCGTCATTCTGGGCGCTGCTGTTGCCGCTCGCCGCGTTGTGCGTGCTCGCGGTGCTGGTGCGCAGGACGGGCACGCCACAGGTCGGAACCTGATTGTGCCGCGCAACGCTGCGGCATCCCTTACCAGCCAGGAGTGTTTTCTATGAGTACCGTCAAGATGGTTCGAGTGTTGCGGGCCGCTGTCGTTTCGATTGTGTCGATAACGGCGCTCGGCATGGCGCTGGGCGCCTCGCCGGTTTTCGCCGAGACCGATCATCAGAACGTAGGCAAGAGCCTGCCGGTCGTGTCGGTCGGTCCGCAGTACGACACGACGCACGTTTATGTGGCGACCCAGGACATCGACGCGTTCGTCGACAGTTTTGTCGCGACCTTCGGCGGCACGGCTTCGCCGCGCGCCGTGTTCACGGTCACGCCGACGCCGAGCAAAACGGCTTCGCAATACGTGCGGACGCCGGTGGGCATGCTGTCGGTCTTCGCATTCCAGACGCCGATACCGTATCCGTTCGGCAGCGAACGCACGGGCTACCTGGTCACCGATATGGACAAGGCCGTTCGTGCCGCGCGCGCCGCGGGCGCGGATGTGATCGTGGATACGTTCGACGATCCGATCGGCAAGGACGCGGTGATCCAATGGCCCGGCGGCCTGAATATGCAGTTGTACTGGCATACGAAGGCGCCTTCGTACGGTCCGCTCGAGACGGTGCCCGACAATCGCGTCTATGTGTCCGCGCAATCCGCGGATAACTTCATCAAGCGCTTTGTGCGCTTTTCGCACGGCAAGGTCGTGTCCGACAACCGTCACGCGGACGGCGGCGAAATCGGCCGATCCGGCGAGACGATCCGGCGCGTGCGCATCACATCCGGCTTCGGCACCATGCTCGTGTTCGTGACCGACGGCAAGCTGCCTTATCCGTTCGGCCGCGAAGTCACCGGCTATCTGGTCGCCGATCTCGACGCGACGCTCACGAAGGCGCAGGGCGTCGGCGTGAAGGTGCTGTCGCCGGCGAACAGGACAGTTGAAGGGCGCACGGCCATGGTCGAATTTCCCGGCGGCTACGTCGCCGAGATTCACGAGCTGGCGAAATGATGCAGCTTCGCTCGCTGAAGCGCGCGACGTCGAAGGCGGCTGCCTGCGCCGCGCTCGCGGTATGCGGATGGGCAGACGGCGTGGACGCGTTCGCCGCCGACAACGTGGCGGATGCGGTTGCCGGCGTGGCCGCTGCGCCTCAATGCACCGTGAAGCGGCCGTCGCCGCTGTCATTCAACCACTGGCAGGAAGACTGGTCGGTGCTGGCCAATCCGTGCGTGCCGCGCGAGCCGTTCGATGCGCTCAAGTACATCTCGCCCGGCAGCGATCCGTCGACCTATCTGTCGCTCGGCGCGACCCTGCGTGAACGCTTCGAACTGAACAACACGCCACTCTTCGGACTCGGCGCCGCGCGACCCGACAGCTACGTGATCGAGCGCGCCGAAGTGCATGCCGATGCACGCATCGGCATGCATGTACAGGCGTTTTTCCAGCTCGAGGATGCGCGGCCCTTCGG
This sequence comes from Paraburkholderia sp. SECH2, assembly GCF_030464795.1. Lineage (NCBI taxonomy): Bacteria > Pseudomonadati > Pseudomonadota > Betaproteobacteria > Burkholderiales > Burkholderiaceae > Paraburkholderia > Paraburkholderia sp. SECH2. The sequence continues at coordinate 64,001 of NZ_JALPRH010000009.1, read as the reverse complement.
CAAGGATGCCGTTTCGCCCGTCGACAAGAATCAGCTCGACATCGAGCAGGCGTTCGTCGCGTTCGTCTATGGCGTAGGCGGCGGCACGTTCAAGGCGCGCGTCGGGAGGCAGGAGATGGCGTTCGACTTGCAGCGGTTCGTCTCGGTGCGTGACGGGCCGAACGTGCGTCAGGCGTTCGACGCGCTGTGGGCCGATTATGAAATCGACAAGTGGCGCTTCATCGGCTATATGACGCAGCCTGTGCAGAATCGCGACGTCACGACCTTCGACGATGTGTCGAACCGGCATCTCACGTTCAGCGGCGTGCGCGTGGAACGTGCGAACACGGGGCCAGGCGATCTGTCAGCGTACTGGTCGCGCTATAACCGCGACAACGCGCGCTTTCTCGATGCGGCAGGCACCGAGCATCGCGATGTATTCGACGTGCGTTACGCGGGCAAGGTCGCGTCGTTCGATTGGGATGGCGAATCGATGGTGCAGACAGGGCACGTCGGCAAGGACACCATCGGCGCGTGGGCGTTCGGCTTGCTGGGCGGCTATACGCTCGCAACGGTGGCGGGGTCGCCGCGTTTCGGTTTGCAGGTCGACGGCGCATCAGGCGACCGGCATCCGGGCGATGGACGCGTCGAAACCTTCAATCCGTTGTTTCCGAACGGCTACTACTTCACGCTGGCGGGATACACCGGCTACAGCAATCTGATTCATGTGAAGCCGTCGATCACCTTCAAGGTATCGCCAAAGCTCACGTTACTGACGGCACTCGGTTTCCAGTGGCGCGCGACGACGGGCGATGCGATCTACGGTCAGGGGATGGCCGTGGTGCCCGGCACGGCGGGAAAGGGAACCCGCTGGACGGGTATGTATGCGCAGATTCGCGCGGACTGGCTCGTCAGCCCGAATGTCGCGCTCGCGCTGGAAGCAGTGCATTTCGAAGTCGGCGATTCGATCCGCGCGTTGGGGGCGCGCAACGCGGACTACGTGGGCGTCGAAGCGAAGTTCGGATGGTGACCGATGACAGGAGGGGGCCCGCTCAACGCTTCGAGCGGATCTGAATCTTCAGAAGCCTTCTTCCAAAGAGACCGCTTCGAGGACCGTGGCCAGAATCATCGCTTCGATGTTGAGTGGTGTAGGTTGAACCCGCTTGGGTCGATACACGGCATGGCCTCTCTTGATGGCCTGGCCACTCAGGGCGCAAACTCCGGCTTTCTTCGCGACGCAACGCCGCCAATGCTGCTCGCCGTAGCAGCAGGACGTCGCGTCGCTCCACGCAACCGTTGCCGAGCTCCGTCCACGGCGCTCCAGCACCCGGATGACGCATTCGCGGAAGTCGCTTTCGCCGCCCTGCGGGCGGAGGCAACTGGACACAACCGGTGCCTGTGTTTCGCCTTCGTTCGAGAGAAGCGCCATGGTTGACTGCCACGTTCTGTCTGTTTCAATGGGAGCTTGCATGATACGGTTCCTCGATTCACGTTAGAGCTAACCCTCGACCTTGACTGGATGATAGGTAGCAGACTGGCGGGCCGCTATTACATGATTGTGGAGGGCGTCCCTCGTTCGCCCTCCAGCACCGTGCTCCGCTCAGCGACTGGTCGCTCCACTGATCTCGACGTCCGGACACGCGGCGTCATCGCTCGAGACTGGCAGGACGACGCTAAAGGTCGATCCGTAGCCCTGATTATTGGCGGCAGTAAGAGAACCCTCATGCGCTTCGATAATGGAACGCGACACCGCAAGCCCGATGCCCATGCCCTTGCTCTTGGTCGTGACGAATGCGTCGAATATGCTGTCGTCGCCCACGATGCCCGAACCGTTATCGATCACCTTGAGAAGCACGGATCCGTCGTGAAGCGCCCTTGCGGTAATGAGAATCCTGGGCGTGCGCCCGGAGTTTTCCGTGGCCTCTATGCCGTTCGTGATCAGATTTAGCAGGACCTGCTGAATCTGTATCTGGTCGACGAACACCGGCGGCAGGCCATCGGGCAAATCGAGGTCGATGTCGGCGGTATGTCTGGTTTCGTCTTGCCGTAGCAGCCGTACGGATTCGAGGACCATGTCTTTCACGTTACGCTTGCACTTCTGGAATGATTGGCTCTTGAACAGTGCGCGGATGCTTTTCATCGTCTCATCGGCGGAATGGGCATCTCGAACGACGCTTTCCGCGGACGTCCTGGCCTCACTTAAATTGGGCGGGGATGCTGCGAGCCACCGATTGCAAGCCTGCGCATTGGCGATAACGGACGTGAGAGGCTGATTAAGCTCATGCGCAATAGAGGCGGAGAGTTCTGCGACGGTGGCAATCTGGGTTGCCCGTGCAAGTTCAGCCTGAGTGTGCCTGAGCCGGTCCTCTGCACGCTTGCGTTCGTCAATGTCAAGACTGAGGCCATACCATTGAACAATGTTGCCGTCGACGTCCCTCATGGCTTCGCCAATGTGCTGGTACCACCGGTAAATCCCGTCGTTTCGGCGAAGCCGCGCAGCGTGGCAGTACGCCTCGCCAGTCTCGACCGAGTGTGTCCACGCTTGAACCATAGTGTCCAGGTCGTCAGGATGGCAGGTCTTCTGATAGCCGCCGCCCGCGAGCTGCGAAAGATCCATGCCAACGAATTCGACGATTTTTCGATTGATGTAGGTGAGCCCCCCTTGTGGGTCGTTGCTCCAGAGCATGGCGGGGATAGTCTCGATCAGTTCGTGTAGCTGGTGCTCCCGCTGTTCGAGCACAGCTTCCGTTTGCTTGAGATCGTCGATGTCTGTACATACGCCGAACCAGTGCAGGATCTGTCCGCTTTTGTCGCGAAACGGTTCGCCGCGAGCGAGATACCAGCGCAGTGCGCCATCGGCGCCTGCAATCTGGTACGTGTCCTGATACGACACACCTTCGTGGACAGCTTGCCGCCAGCGCGAGCGGACACGAAGACGGTCCGCTTCCGGGATGCGGCGAAGTAACATTTCGCCGTCGAATTCTTCCTCGCTCGCGCCCATGAAGGCGAGCATTTGGCGGCTCCATCTGTCGACTTTGCCTTCCGGTGTGGCTCGCCAGATCATCGCGGGCAATACGTCGACGAGTCTTCGCAAATTGAGCTCTTCCGTGCGAAGAACCTCCTGAGCTAGCTGCCGCTCGTGGATATCCGTCGAAAGTCCATACCAGTTCACGATATCGCCGTTGGCATTCCGCATGGGCGTGCCTTTGCATTGAAACCAGCGATACGTGTTGTCAGCCGCGCGGAACCGATGGACCGAGTCGTAAGGTCTCCCGCTAGCGCGGGAATCTTGCCAGGCCTCAAGGGTTGAGGCTGCGTCATCCGGGTGCACCAGGTGAAGCCAGCCGCGCGTTTTCAGATCCTCAAACCGTAGGCCGGTGTAGTCCTCAGCGCGTTTGTTCACATATTCCAGGCGGCCATGAGCGTCCGTCCGCCAGAGCAGGCTGGGAACATTCTCGATCAGCCAGTTCAGTTGCGCTTCCCGCTTGCGGATCAATTCTCTCGACTCGCTTGCCGTTAGCGCCTGTCGAACCTCGAGATCGACATCGTCATCCTTCGAGTGGGCCGTCGAGTCTGGCGGTTGGGTGTAGCGGATGTGCCGCGGGCGTCGGGAGACCAGCTCGGCACAAAGCCATGCCGCGCCGATCGCGAGGGCGCAACGGCCGATCGAGCCGGAGGACAGAGGAGGGTGACCGGCAGTCAACATCGTGCCGGCGATCCCGAGCGAGACGAAACCCGCGGCAAGACGCCCAAAGCTGCGGTCGAAAAAGTGCGCGACCAGAACAACCATGACGAGGCCGAAGCAGCCCGTGACCGGTTCGAGTAAGCCTGCCATTGCTGACGTGCCCGCTATGGCGACGCTGAGGGCGGCAAGCCGGGACGAGCGTGGTATCAACACGGTAAGCATGTCAACCTCGGAGTTCGTCGACGTATTGAATAGTGCTACTCCACATTTTCACATCAATGGCGGGATTTTCCAGCGAAAAGCTCATTAGCTCGCCAGGCGAGCGGAGAGGGTTGACGGTTACTTCATCTCGTACCGCGAGGTCTGATCGTGCGTGCTGTTGTGGCGCGAATCGATTACGAGGCAATGGTGGAGATAGGTCATACCATTGCAGATGGGTGTCTTTTCGGGAACTGCCGGTCAGGCAAGCTCAGGAAAAAGATCAGGGGAAAAAAGATCAATTTAGAACTTTGCGTCGGATTGCACCATTACATATTCATGTCGCTAACTCATGTTGCCAACTTCAGCATGCAGCTAGTCTGAACCCACAAGGCCGAGGTCCCGTGCACGCGCAACGGCTTGAGCGCGCTTGTCGACGCCGAGCTTCACGAAGACGCTTTTCAGATGAGATTTGACGGTTTCGGCGCCAATTCCGAGCACATTCGCGATTTCCTTGTTCGACTGTCCGCGCGCAATCAGGTCGACGATTTCACGTTCCCTTGAACTCAGCGACCCGCGCTCGGTATCGCGTCGACGGTGGCCGCCTGGCTGATAGAGAATCCGCGCGCCGTCGAGCAGATGATCGACGTAGGCAATCAGCTCGTTCGAGTGCTCCTTCTGCTCCGCGTCTTCACGAACGGCGTCCAGCAGCAGTCCGATGTTCGGCCCTACGTCGAGAATGGACTGGTACACGCCTGCGGGCGTGGCGACTTTCAGGACTTCGCGAAAGATCGCGATCGCACGGGCATGTTCGTTCGCGGCCAGCCAGACCAGTGCAAGCATGGTTCGCAGGCGTAGCGCCTCGAAATCCGCATGGCGTCCGTCGGCGCTCCGCAGCGCGGCACCCAGCACCGTGGTGGCTTCTTCGGTCCGCTGTTGGGCTGTAGCAACAGCGGCCGCTGCGAATGCGCGATAGTTCTCGATCTCGAGCGAGATGGAACGCGAAGGGTGGGCGTTGGGGGCCGCCATCTGATCGAGTTGCGCGACGCACGCAGCCGCTTCGACCATCCTGCCTTCCGCAAGATAAAGCCGTGTGCGTTCAACCAGGGCGGCGGCGGTCATGCGGTCCCATTGCCGTTCGCAACTCAACGCCTGGCCCCGGTCGAGCAATGCGTACGCCTGCGTCACGTCCGAACGCGCGACGGCGATCCGGATGAGGAGGCGGTAGGCAATCAACACGCTATCGAGCAGGACCGCAACGTCAATGACCGGCATTAACCCGGCAACCAGCGTTTCAGCTTTGTCCAGCCGGCCCTGTTCGTACCAGATCTGGCCGATCATCGGTGCGCATAGCGCCACCGAGATCGAATCGGGACCGGCATGCCTTTCGGCCAGTTGCATCGATTCCGTGAAATACCGTTCGGCAAGCCCGAAGTGCAACTGTTGCATCTCCGCGTGTCCCAGCAGGCACTGCCGGTAGACCGAAGAGTACAGATTGCGCTGATTTTCTTCGGCTGAATAGGACATCCACGGCGTTGCGTAAAGCGCTTCGAGATTGCCGGCTTTCCAATGGGCGAAGCGCACGACGTTGGACGCCACATTGGTGGTCCAGATATCGGCGGTCGGCCGCTCGATGCATGGTTCAGCGATAACGAGTGCGCGCTCGGGATCATCCTGCAGGCCCGCGACAACCGAGCGGATCGCCTGGCATTCGCGCCGGATGTCTTTGGCTTCGGCGCCCGTGCTGGACGCGAGACCATGTTCGACTACATCCAGCATCGCGAGCGCCTCTTCGAAATGCATGGCGAGCGCCATGCCCCAGGCGATCGCCAGCGTAACCTTCACCTGTGCACCGGCCAGACCGGCGGGAAAGCGGCGCTGCAGGTCGAGCAGCGTGAGCAGGTCGCCTTTCTTGACCAGCGCCATCGCGCACCGCTCCATCAGACGAATTGCGTTATCCGTGTTGCCCGCGGCGATCGCGTGTCTGACTGCCTCCGTCCACAACTCCTGATCGGCATACCACGCGCACGCACGGCAATGCAGTTCCGCCACCTCGTCGGCGTGCAGTGCCTCGAGTTGGGCCCGCAAGTATTCGCCCATCAGAGGGTGATAACGGAACCATTGCCCATTGTCGTCGAGCGCCTGCAACAGCAACTGCGCCCCGGCGATTTCGTCCAGCATCGGCTGGCTCGTGCGCAGGCCCGTCACCGCCTCGCAGAGCGGCGCGCTCAACCGGTCGAGTATCGACGTGCGCAGCATGAACCCGACCATGTCGGGGGACAGGCGCTCGAACATGTACTCGATATAGGCGGCGAACGGCCGCGACCTACCGGAAGGCGCATCCCGCTCCCGAACCGTCTCGCCATCCTTGCGCGATAGCATGGACATCTGGATGCGCAGCGCCGCAGCCCAGCCCTCCGTGCCCGCAAAGAGCGTCTGGATGGTCGAAGCGTTCAGCTCTCCGGGCAACGTGCGTTCGACAAAGCGCCTCGTTTCGTCGAAGTCGAAACGCAACACCGACCCGTCGATTTCCAGCAGATCGTCTCCTGCTCTCAGCCTCGCGAGCGGCAGCGGCGGATCGGTGCGGCTGCAGAGGACCACATGCACATGAGGCGGCGCCTTTTCGATCAGGAACGACATTGCATCGTGTACGGCCGGCAGGCGGACCTGGTGATAGTCGTCAAGAAACAGGACGACCTCGTCGTCGACTTCGACAAGCTCGTTGACCAGTGTGGAAACGACGGCGTGCAACGGGACGAATGCGGCGTCGGCAGTCAGGCTGATCGCCGCGGCGCCGACCTTATCGCAGGCATGCCGCAACGCGTGCGCCAGATAGTTGAGGAAGCGCGCGGGTTCATCGTCTTCCGTGTCGAGCGACAGCCACGCCACTAATGCACCGTTCGCGCGCAACCGGTCGAGCCAACTGAGCGCCAGCGAAGTTTTGCCGAATCCGGCGGGCGCCTTGATCACGGTGAGACGTTTGTTCGCGGCGCGCTCGGCGAGGCCGGCGAGCCGCGGACGCGCGATGAGATCGACCGGCACGCGCGGCGGAACGATCTTCGTTGCGAGGAAAAGGTGCAGTCCGCTCGCGGACGTCTCTCCAGTCACACGCATGTTTCAGTCACCCATTGTTTTGAGCCAGCCAATTGTTGGGAGGCGCGCTTGCCACCCCCTCATTTGCAGAAGCACTCCCCCGGGACGGGGGAGGGTGTGACTCTCCCCAATCTGGGGGATGGCAGGGCGCGCCGCGCCAGGCGACCATATGCGCACATCCGCGCCTCGCCAGGACCGACTCATTTTTCGCCCCATGATACGCCGCGTCGAATCCCATTGCGCCGGCGCTCCTTGTCCTTCGAAATCGTGCGTCCGTTATTGATGGGTGTCTATCCGTGTTAGCCAATGTTCCAAGAATCAGCGATTACTTGCGGGAAAAAACTGTTTCGATCGCAGCTGATCTGACGCATGTCGTCGAACGCACGCTGGCGATACTGACGCAGATGGACGGATACAGGTTGCTCGCACCGGCGGCGCAGCGGGACCTTCGCGAATCGGTCGCGCTGTCGGCCAAAGTCTGGTTCGAGACGCTGTTGTCGGGTGAACTCCCCTCGGCGCAGGACATGGACGTGTTTCGGGAAATCAGCCAGCGACGTGAACATCAACGCGTGCCGCTGCAGAGCCATCTGCAGGCGTTGCGCCTCGGGTTGCGGGAAATCTGGAGCATCTACATTGCGCTCGGCGAGCTGGACGAGCGTATTGCCAAAGAACTTCTGGCCGACGTCTCGCTGTATCTGCTGGATCACTTCGATTTCGTTGCACAGACTATTGTGCGGACCTATCTGGGTGAGCAATACCGGCAACCGCGGTGGGCGGAACTGGCTGTTGCAATCGAGGAAGGTGCGCGCCGTTCCGAAAGCGTACGGCATCATCTCGTCGCACTCCTCGAGCAATTATTGGCCGAGCCGGACTTGCTCTCGACGCTCGAAGTCGAGCAGGTTCGGGAGCACCGCGGCACCGAAGGGGCCGGCGCGCAAGTGATGAAGTTCTTCGGCCTCGACGTGGACATCGACGACGGCGCGGAATTATCGAAGGCCTTGCGCGACGCGCAGGAGAGGCTCGCGCAGGCGTCGCGGCTCGCGGCCGTGGCTGAACTCTCCGCTTCCATTGCCCACGAACTCAACCAGCCGCTCCAGGCCATCGTGGCGCATGGGCAGGCCTGCGTGCGATGGCTCGCTGCAACGCCGCCCAGGCTCGACGAAGCCCGCTACTCGGCCGAGCAGGTTGTGCGCGACGCGAATGCCGCGGCAGATGTGGTAAGCCGCATTCGCGCTCTTTTCAGGCATACGGCTCCGCAAAAGGTTGATCTCGATGTCAACAAGCTGATTCTTCAGGTATGCACGCTGATGGCCGACGACATCCAGCACAACGCGGTTTCGCTCGAGACAATTCTCGGCGAGGACGTGTCGAAGATCAGCGCGGATGCGGTTCAGATTCAACAGGTGATCGTCAACCTCGTGCGCAACGCGATCGAAGCGTTAGCGGCAACGGAGGAGCGACCGAGGCTGCTGGTGATCCGCTCACGTCGCGATGCCGGCAATGTGGTGGTCGATGTGGAAGATCACGGTGCGGGGCAGGTGAACTTCGAGAGGATCTTCGAGCCGTTTTTTACCACGAAGAAAACAGGCATGGGCATGGGCCTGGCAATCTGCAAGTCGATCGTGGAAGCACACGCGGGCCGGATTGGGGCCGTGCGCAACGTGTCCCGCGGCGTGACCTTCAGCTTCAGCCTTCCGATAGAGAGATCGAACGCAAGCTCAAGTTGACGATAGACGAGGGTATCCTCAGCAGCCTCTGGCAACGTGCTGTGTCTACACATCTTCCCAGCCTACTGCTTCATATCGGGCCGTGATATTACATATTTATGTAATGCAGAACACGGCTGCCTATTCTTCCGGACGACGATTCCGGCGGCTATAATTTTTTTGTCGGCAGGACCACGTAAGAACAACATTCAACGAGATTATCGTGGACCGTCCGTGCCGACGTCACGCTGGGTTTTCACCCGGCAACGGAGAAGGCGCATGAAATCCGCAAGTGAGGTGGTGTATGTGGTCGACGACGACAGGCGGGTGCGTGAAGCACTCACCTCGCTGCTGCGTGCAAACGGAAGAGATGCCCGCGCATTCGATTCCGGCACGGAGTTTCTGGAAACACCGCGTCAGAATACTGTTTCATGTCTGATTCTGGATTTGCGAATGCCTGGCATGGGTGGGCTGGAAGTTCAGAAGCTCGTCAGGGACTCGCAGATTCCCGTCATTTTCATTACAGGCAAGGGCGATGTGCCTTCCACAGTGCTCGCCATGAAGGGCGGCGCGGTTGATTTCCTCACCAAGCCCCTCGATGAAGATGAGTTGATGCGCGTGGTGGCTGCGGCGCTCGCAAGGGCGCACGTTCTTCGCAAGGAGGCGGACGATGCGGCGCTGCTCCATGCGCTTTATCAAACGCTGACGCCGCGTGAGCAGGAGCTCCTGCCGCTGCTCGCCAGTGGTCTGCTCAACAAGCAGGCGGCGGCAGTACTTGGGATTACCGAATACACGGTGCAGGTTCATCGCGGCCACATCATGAGAAAGATGCGAGCGGATTCGTTTGCCACGCTGGTCAGGCAGGCGGGCAAACTGCAGCTCGAGACGTCGCCCATAACCACTTTCTGCGCCTGACGCCAACGCCAATTCGGTGTTGGACTCGATGACCGGAGAAAAAAAATGTCCACGCCTCCGGTTCGAACCGTGGCCGTGATTGATGATGACCGACGCGTTCTGACGTCTCTGGCGAACCTGCTGGCCTCCGGCGGGTACGGAACACGGGCGTACGAATCCGCTCTGGATTTTTTTGCCGATGGCTACGCGGGTCTGGTATGCGTTATTACCGATCTGGGAATGCGGCCCATTGACGGCATTCAGGTGCTCGATAGAACGGTTCATTCAGGCGCCGCCACGCCGGTCATCATTATCACGGGCAAACCGAGCCAGCATACGGAAGACTACTATCTGCGCAGAGGCGCATTAGGTTTCTTCCGCAAGCCTGTTGATGGAAACGCGTTGCTGGACATGCTGGATAGCATTACCTGATAACGGCGCTCAGGCCTCCCCAACCAGCTCGCGATGTAATGCCATGAATTCCAGAGCAAGCTTATGTCGCGGATCGAGGTGAACCATCGGTTTGGCATGCTGATGCGATTCGCGAATCCTCACCGAAGAAGACAATCGGGACTCCAACACCGGCAAGCCCTCGCCGACCAGTTCCTCAACCAGCTGGAGCGGCAGGCTCGCGCGCGGCTGAAACTGGTTGATCACAATCCCTTCGACTTCCAGATCGGAATTATGGTCCTGCTGAATTTCCTTAACGTTGTCGAGCAGCGTATAAAGCGCGCGACGAGAAAAATCGTCACAGTCGAACGGGATCAGGCAGCGTTCGACCGCAATCAATGCGGAGCGGGTATAGAAATTCAGGGCCGGCGGCGTGTCGATATAAATCGCGTCGTACTCATCCAGTTCATTCAGCGCGTCGCGTAGCTTGTAGATTTTGTAGCGCGATTCGAGCTTGCCGTGCAATGCGTCAAGCTCCGGATGAGAGGGCATCACGTCGAGATTCTCGAACGGCGTGGGATGGATGAAGGTCGAGACCGGTGTGGGCTTGAAACTGAAACTCAGGGCCGTTTCGAAGAAGTCCGCCACGCTTGGCTTGAGGCCGCTCGCCTGTTCGCCGAGAAGGTATTGACTGGAATTGCCCTGAGGATCGAGATCGATGACCAGGGTGCGCATGCCCTCGCTGGCGCTGATCGCCGCCAGGTTGCATACGATGGTCGATTTACCCACGCCACCCTTCTGATTGAAGACGACACGCCGCATCTGGTTTGCCCCTTTTTGCGAGAACTGGCGAAAACTTGCGAAAGGCACAGCTTACCCTGGCGGAACCCCTCTTAGCCCGGCCTCAACGGCCGTCCCCGCGCCGCGGCCCTTGCTCCGCGGTCACTTCCTGACAGTTCCCCTGTTCGGGGGATGGCTCCCCCTTGGCAAACACCCGATGATGGCTTCACTCGGGATGCCACCGTGCGCGACAAGCACCGACTGACCTGTGTCAGCCCGACCCATTTCTCGACTTGAGGAGACGTAGATGCAGGACGCCGTGCAGGGATCGATGCCATCCCCTTATGCCTACCCGCTGCTGATCAAGCAACTGCTGCATACGCCGTTCGTTCAGGCGCCGGATCAGGAGATCGTGTACCGCGGCCAGCTGCGGATGACCTATACCACGCTGAGAGAACGCATTGCGCGACTGGCCAATGGCCTTCACGAGCTCGGCGTACGGCACGGCAGCACCGTGGCCGTCATGGACTGGGACAGCCACCGCTATCTGGAATCGTATTTTGCGGTGCCGATGATGGGCGCCGTGCTTCAGACGGTCAACGTGAGGTTGTCGGAGGCGGAGATCGCCTACACGATCAACCACGCCGGCGCCGAGGTGCTGTTCGTCCACACCGATTTCCTGCCCGTGGTCGAAGCGATCAAGGACCAGCTCGAAACAGTCCGCACCTTCGTGTGGATCGACGAGCCGGGCAGTGAAGCGAGCGCGCACACCATTGCATTCGCCACCGAATACGAGGCGATGCTTGAAGCGAGCGCGACGAGCTACGACTTCCCCGACTTCGACGAGAACACCCGGGCCACCACCTTCTACACGACGGGAACCACTGGCCTGCCCAAAGGCGTGTACTTCTCGCATCGCCAACTGGTTCTGCACACCATCACCTTGATGGGGGCGCTGTCGAGCCCGGTATCGGGACAACGCTTTCATCGCGGCGACGTCTATATGCCGCTCACGCCGATGTTCCATGTGCACGCATGGGGCATGCCCTACATCGCGACGGTGATGGGCGTGAAGCAGGTCTATCCGGGCCGTTATGTGCCCGATCGTCTCGTGCAACTGATTCGCGAAGAAGGCGTCACGTTTTCGCACTGCGTCAGCACGATCCTGCACATGCTGCTCTCGTGCGATGACGCGAAGCACGCGGACTTCAGCAAATGGAAGGTCATCATCGGCGGCGGCGCGTTGCCGCACGGTCTCGCGCGCGCCGCGCTCGACCGCGGCATCGACGTCTTTACCGGCTATGGCATGTCCGAGACCGGTCCCGTGTTGAGCCTCGCGCAACTTCCGCCTAACACCGGGCCGCTCGATCTTGAAGAAGAGGTACGCCTGCGTTGCAAGACCGGTTTCCCCGTTCCGCTCGTCGACTTGCGCATCGTCAACGAGGACATGGAAGACATCGTGCACGACGGCCGGGCCTACGGCGAGATCGTCGTGCGTGCGCCGTGGCTGACGCAGGGCTATCTGAACAATCCGGATGCATCCGTGCAGCTCTGGACAGGCGGATACCTGCATACGCAGGACATCGCGAACATCGACGCGACCGGCAACATCCAGATCACGGACCGTATCAAGGACGTCATCAAATCGGGCGGCGAGTGGATCTCTTCGCTCGAAATCGAAAGCCTGATTTCGCTGCACCCGGATGTCTCGGAAGTCGCGGTGATCGGGATCAAGGACGAGAAATGGGGCGAACGGCCAGTTGCGCTTGTGGTTCTGAAGGCGGGCGCTGCAGTTACCGAAGACGACGTCAAAGCACACGTCATGGGATTCACCAAAACCGGACGGATCTCGAAGTACGCGGTGCCGCAGATCGTCAAGTTCGTCGACGCGCTGCAGAAGACGAGCGTCGGCAAGATGAACAAGAAGTGGTTGCGCGAACAGTTCGCCTGACCCGTCGCAAGGAGCAAACACGATGAGCATCAAAGGATATAGCGTCGCCACGATTGACGACTTCGTTGGCCGCGAATTGGGCGTGTCGGATTGGGTTGTCGTCGATCAGGCACGTATCGACGCCTTCGCGGCCTGCACGGGCGACAGGCAGTGGATTCACGTGGATCCTGAGCGCGCGAAACGCGAAAGCCCGTTCGGCGGCACGATCGCACACGGCTATCTGACGCTATCGCTACTGGCGTCGCTCGCGATCGAGATCGGACTCATTCCTGAGGACGCATCGGCTGGGTTGAACTACGGGCTGGACAAGGTGCGCTTCATGACACCGGTGAAAGCGGGCGGGCGAGTGCGAAACCGCGTGACGCTGATTTCGGTGGAAAAGAAGGGCGGCGGCCGGATCATCGTGAAGACGATGAACGAACTGCAGATCGAGGGCGAGGAGAAGCCGGCGCTCATTGCCGAGACATTGGCGATGCTGGTCTCGCAAACGTAAGCAGCACTGTTGACGAAACGGACAGGGATGTTAGAGGAGCAGCAAGATGGCGGCAAATGACGACAGCAAGGCACGCAGCGAGCAGACGAACGACCTTGCGGCGTCTGCCGCGGAAGGCATGCTCGGACCGAATCCGTTCGTGGGATTGCGGCCGCAAGACATTATGGCAACCGCGCAGCAGATCGGCACCCAGGCGCTGCGGCAACCCACCTTGCTCATGGAGCAGGAGGCGGCGCTCGTCCGCGACCTGATCGCCGTGCTTGGCGGCAGCGCGGACAGTACGCCGCCTCAGGGCGACAAGCGCTTCACCGACCCGGCGTGGCAGACCAATTCGCTTTACCGCATGACGCTGCAAGCCTACGTGGCGTGGCGTAGCGCGTTGACAGGGTTTGTCGACCGCTCCGCGCTTGACGCGAAGAGCAAGGAACGCGCGCAGTTCGTGCTGTCGCTCTTCACCGACGCGCTGTCGCCGACGAACACGCTGCTTGGCAATCCGGCTGCGCTGAAGAAAATCATCGATTCGGGCGGCGCCAGCCTGCTTGGCGGCATGCGCAATCTCGTGACGGACATGGTGCAGAACCAGGGGATGCCCGCGCAAGTCGACCGATCGGCGTTCAAGGTGGGCGGAAATCTCGCCACGTCGCCGGGCTCGGTGGTCTTTCGCAATGAGGTGCTCGAGCTGATCCAGTACGCGCCGGCCACCGACCATGTGTATGCCCGCCCGCAGCTGATCGTGCCGCCTCAGATCAACAAGTTCTACGTGTTCGACCTGTCCGAAGGCAAAAGTATCGTCGACTATCTGGTGAAGAGCGAGTTCCAGGTCTTCATGGTGAGCTGGCGCAATCCCACCGCCGCGCAGAGTCACTGGGACCTCGATACCTATGTGACGGCGCTACTCGAAGCGATCACGGCCGTGCGCGACATTACCGGCAGCGACGACGTCAACCTGCACGGCGCCTGCTCGGGTGCGATGACGATTTCGGCGCTTCTCGGCCACCTCGCAAGCCGGGGCGACACGAGCGTCAATGCCGCCACGCTGATGGTCGCGGTGCTGGACAACACGGCTGATTCGCAGCTCGGTCTCTTTGCAACGCCGGAAGCGATCGCGGCCGCGAAGCAGAACAGCACATCGAAGGGTGTGCTCGCCGGTGAAGAAATGGGCCGCGTGTTCGCGTGGATGCGACCCAACGATCTTGTCTGGAACTACTGGGTCAATAACTATCTGCTCGGCAAAGCGCCGCCCGCGTTTGACATCCTGTATTGGAACAACGACGCGACCCGGCTGCCCGCGGCGATGCATGGGCAACTGCTCGATATCTTTACGGGCAATTTGTTCAGCAAGCCGCGCGCGCTGACGGTGCTGGGTACGCCGATCGATCTCTCGGAAGTGAAGTGCGACAAATACGTCGTCGCGGGCATGACCGATCACATTACGCCGTGGAAGGGCGTGTACAACACGGCGCGCACGTTCGGCGGCAAGACGCGCTTCGTGCTGAGTTCGAGCGGTCATATCCAGAGCCTGATCAACCCGCCAGGCAATCCGAAAGCGAAGTTCTTTCTCAACAGCGATTTGGCCGCCACTGCCGACGCATGGCTTGCCAATGCCCAGGCTGAAAAGGACTCGTGGTGGGCGGACTGGCGCACATGGCTCGCCGACCATTCCGGCGAGCGGCGTGCCGCCCCGGCGGCAGTAGGCAACAAGCAGCACCCCGCGGGCGTGGAGGCGCCGGGAACGTATGTCATGGAGGCCTGAGGTACATGCCCTGGTGCACGCATTGACCGCACCGTAGTCAACATTTTCTTAACGTAGTTTCAATGGAGTATTGATGATGGATTCAACCAATTTCAACAGCATTTTCGCCGAGTATAAAAAGGTCGTTGGCCAGTTCAAGCTGCCCGGCATCGACGTGGGCGCACTCCTCGAATCGCGCCGCAAGGACGTCGAGGCGATCGTCGAAGCCAACACGACCGCGCTGGCAGGCGTGCAGTCGCTCGCCCAGAAGCAGTCGGAGATTCTCCGCACGACGCTGACCGAGGTGCAGTCGCTCGTCAGCCGCGTTGCCCAGTCGGGCGGCCAGCCGGCGGCCAATACGGGTGAAGTGGTGCAGCAGGCGTTGAACAAGGCGCTGGTGGACATGCAGGAACTCGCGGACACTGCGTACCGTGCGCAGGCCGACAGCGTCGCCGTGGTCACCAAGCGCGTCGCCGAGCACGTCGAGGAACTGAAAACGCTCCTTCAGCCGAAGAAGTAATGCCGAAGAAGTCATACGACACTGCCCATGCGGCATGCCGACGCGTCGAATGAAGCGTCCTTTCAGAAGATGATCCGGAAACAAAAAATGCACACGAACCCCGAGTCTCTTTGCAGCATGGAAATCCAGATGATCGATCTGGACGGTCAGACACTGCGTGTCGCAACCTGGCGCGGCAGCGATGCGTCGCCGCCGCTCCTTATCTTCAACGGCATCGGCGCCAACCTTGAACTGGTGGAGCCGTTTGTCACGGCGCTCGAAGACGTGAGCGTCATCATCTTCGACGTTCCCGGCGTCGGCGGTTCGCCCGCGCCGGTCGTGCCGTATCGTTTTTCGACGTTGTCCGTGCTGGCGGACAAGCTGCTGACGCGGCTCGGTTATGAGGGAGCCGTCGACGTGCTCGGCGTTTCGTGGGGCGGCGCGCTGGCGCAGCAGTTCGCGCATCTGTACCCGGAGCGCTGCCGCAGGCTCATTCTCGCGGCAACCTCACCCGGCGTCATCATGGTGCCGGGCAAGCTATCGGTCTTGTCGAAGCTGATCGGGCCGCGCCGCTATACCGATCCCACCTACCTGCAACAGGTGGGCGCGGATATCTACGGGGGCGCTTACCGGCGCGATCCGTCGTTGCTGAAGGCGCATAGCCGGCATATTCAGCCGCCGCGCGGCCGCGGCTACCTCTATCAGCTACTGGCGGCTACGGGCTGGAGCAGTCTGCTGTGGCTCGGTGCATTGCGCCAGACGACCCTGGTCATGCACGGCAACGACGACCCGATCGTGCCGCTCACGAACGCTAAGATTCTCGCGGCCCGTATCCCCAATGCGACGCTCTATGTGATCGATGACGGTCACCTGTTTCTCATCTCGCGCGCGACTGAAGTCGCGCCGGTAGTGCGCAGGTTTCTACGGCAGGAGGCGAGTTGAGTTTCTCTGCGCACGGTAGCGATGGCGAGCGGGCGGCCATTGCGAATGCACACGAAGACCGCGAGACAAGCGGCTTGACGCGCATGCGGCGAACGGCGACCTGCCTGCTCGTCTGCATGATTGCGTTGCTGTTCGCGTGTGTTGCCTGGCAGGCGGAGCATGCATGGCTTGCGTGGCCGCGAGCGTTTGCGGAGGCCGGCACGGTCGGCGCGATCGCGGACTGGTACGCCGTCGTCGCGCTATTCCGCCGTCCTTTAGGGCTGCGGATTCCGCATACGGCCATCATTCCGCAAAACCAGCAACCCATCGCTGAAAGCCTCGGCAAGTTCGTCGAGGAAAATTTTCTGACGCCGGAACTCATCGTCGACAGGCTTAGCGGCCACGATGCCGCGCAGGCGCTCGCCCGTTGGCTGGAGCAGCCGGCGAACAGCCGCGGGGTGGCCGATATCGTTGCGGATGCCGTGGCAGGATTGCTCGATGGCATTGACGAAGCGGATGCGCAGTGGTTTTTCGACCGTCTGGTGATACCGCAGTTGCGTACGTTCGATGTATCCCGAGTAGCCGGCGACGTCATCAAAGTACTGACTGAAAGCGAGCGGCATCAGCCGTGGCTGGTTCGCGGACTTGAAGTGCTGGAGAAATGGCTCACGGCGAACGTCGGCATGATCAAGGCCAAATTCAGCGAGGCCTCGAGATACACGCCCGCGCAGCTTGACACGTATATCGTCAGTAAATTTATCGAGGGCATCGTTGCGCTCCTCCGTGAAGTGGCGGCGAATCCGGATCACGAACTGCGCCACCAATTCGATGAGGCCCTGGAGGGCCTGAGCGTGCAGTTGCAAACATCGGCCGTGCATCGACGTTTCGGCAAGTCGCTGATGCGTGACTGCATCCGTTATTTCAGGCATGCAGACCACCATCGCGTGCTGCTGGAGCGTTTGCGCATGCGTGTGATCGCCGATCTCAGTCACGAGCAATCGGCTGTGCGCGACGCCATGACGAGCATGCTGGCTTCGCTCGGCAAGCGGATCAGCCGTGAACCCGCGGTTCAACACAAACTGAACGCGTGGTGGCTCGCGCTTGCGCGCGAACTCGTCGTGCGCTATGGGCGCCAGCTCTCCGTGCTGATCACCGAGGTCGTAAAAGGCTGGAATGCGGATGAAGTGAGCCGGAAGATCGAGGCGGAAATCGGCCGTGATCTACAGTACGTGCGGATCAACGGCACATTCGTGGGTGGCATGGTCGGCGTGCTGATTCACGCCGCCACGCTTATCGTCATGCGTTAAGACGTACGTGCGTCAGCCGGTCGCTACCAGGCCCAGCGCCTGCGCGCGGGCAACGGCGTGTGCGCGCTTGTCGACATCGAGTTTCACGAAGACGTTCTTGACATGAGTCTTGACGGTCTCAGGCGCAATCCCCAAGGTGCGCGCGATCTCCTTGTTCGACTGCCCTTGAGCAATCAGCTCGACGATGCTGCGCTCCCGCGCGCTCAACGGCTCGCGCTCCATGTCGCGCCTCGGCGTGACGGGCTCGTAGAGCGCTCGCCAGCCGTCCAGCAGACGATCGATATAAGCGACGATGTCCTTCGTCTGCGGGGTGGAGCGCGTGTCGTCGCGAACCGCCTGTAGGAGCGGCCCGATTTCGGGCCCCTGGTCGAGAATCGAGCGGTAGATACCGCTATTGGCGCTCAGGACTTCGCGAAAGATTTCGACGGCGCGGGCCTGGTTGTTCGCGCGCAACCAGATCAGCGCGATCACGGTGCGCAAACGCAGCGCGAGATAGTCGCCGTGCCGGCTTTCGACGCCCTGCAAAGCGGATGTCAACGCCTCAAGGGCTTCTTCGGTCTGGTTCCTGGCGATCGCCACCCAGGCTGCCGCGATCGCGCGGTAGGTTTCAATCTCCGGCGAAACGGCATGCTCAGCGGGACAATGGGCGTCTGCCAACTGGTCCAGTTGCACGACACAGGCCGACGCTTCCGTCACTCTGCCTTCAGCCAGATAGAGCCGTCCGCGCTCGACGAGAACACCAGCAATCAGCCGGTCCCAGCGGCGTGCGTAACCGAGGGCCTGCGCCTGATCCAGCAGCGCATAGGCTCGCTCGGCGTCGGAACGCGCGATAGCGATCCGGACCAGCACGCGGTAAGCGATCAAGGTGCTATCGAGCAGCACCGCCAGGTCGATCACCGGCATGAGATCGACCAGCAACGCCTCCGCCTCATCGAGCCGTCCCTGCTCGTACCAGATCTGCGCAATCATGGGCGCGCACAAAGCGGCCGAGATGGATTTCGGACCGGCATGGCGCTCGGCGAGCTGGATCGACTCGGTGAAATAGCGCTCGGCGAGCGTGAAGTGCATCTGCTGCATCTCCGCATGGCCGAGCAGGCATAGCCGGTAGACCGAGGCGAACACGTTGCGCTGGTCTTCCTCGAGCGAATAGGGGATCCACGGTGTCGCGTACAGTGCTTGCAGATTGCCTGATTTCCAATGCGCGAAGCGTACGACGTTGGAGACGACGTTGGTGGTCCAACTATCTGTCGACGACCGTTCAAGGCACGCCTGCGCGATCGCCAGCGCGCGCGGCGCGTCGTCCTGCAGCGCGGCCACCACTGAGCGTATCGCCTGGCACTCCCAGCGAATGTTGTCGGCGGTGTCGCTCGAACCCGGTCCCGTGTCGCGCTCGATCTCATCGAGGATCGCAAGCGCTTCGTCAAAACGCATCGCCAGCGCCATCCCCCATGCAATCGCGAGCGTGATCGTGACCTGACCGCGCATCAGATGCGCCGGGAACTGCCGTTGCCAGCCGAGCAGCGTGAGCAGGTCGCCCTTCGTGACGAGCGCCATTGCGCAGTGAGCCATCAGGGAGACAGCGTCTTCCGTATCGCCCGCGGCGATCGCGTGCTTGACGGCGTCGGTCCAGCGCGACTCTTTGGCGTACCACTGGCACGCACGACGATGCAGGCTTACCACCTGATCGGGATTCTGGGTTTCGAGCCGCTTATGCAGGTACTCGCCCATGAGATGGTGATAGCGGAACCAGCGTCCGTCGATATCGAGCGGTTCGAGCAGCAACTGGCGTGCGGAGATCGCATCCAGCATGCCTTGTGCCGCCGCCATGCCGGTTACCGCTTCGCATAGCGGTGCGGTCAGACGGTCGAGTATCGACGTGCGCTGCATGAACTCGACCATCTCGGCCGGCAAACGCTTGAGCATGTCTTCAAGGTACGCAGCGAACGGCCGGGACGCGCCGGACGGCGCGCTCACGTCCCAATCCGGTTTGCCTTCGTCACGCGATAGCACTGAGGCCGAAATGCGCAGCGCCGCAGCCCAGCCTTCCGTGCTCGCGAACAACGATTTGACGCGGGCAGCGCGCAGCTCGCCTGGGCATTCGTGTTCGACAAAGCTGCGCGTTTCGTCGAAGTTGAAACGCAGTGTCGACGCGTCGATTTCCAGAAGCTCGTTGCCCGCTCTCAGATTGGCGAGCGGCAGCGGTGGATCGGTGCGCGTGCAGACCACGACATGCACGTTCGAGGGTGCATTCACGATGAAGTACGACATGGCGTCGTGAATGGCGGGCAGGCTGATCAGGTGATAGTCGTCGACGAACAGATAGACCTCGTCGTCGACGTCGACGAGTTCGTTGATCAGCGTCGATACCACTGAATGCGCCGGTACGAGTGACGCCTCGGTAGTCAGGCTGACCGCGGACATGCCGACGCTTGTACAGGCGTTGCGCAATGCCTGCGCCAGATGATGGAAGAAGCGCGCGGGTTCGTCGTCTTCCGTGTCGAGCGAGAGCCACGCGACATAGGCGCCGCTTGCATTCAGCCCGTTGAGCCAGGTAAGCGCCAGCGATGTCTTGCCAAAACCGGCGGGCGCCTTGATGACCGTGAGCCTTTTGTATTCCGCTTTCCCGGCAAGAGAGACGA
Organism: Paraburkholderia sp. SECH2; assembly: GCF_030464795.1. Lineage (NCBI taxonomy): Bacteria > Pseudomonadati > Pseudomonadota > Betaproteobacteria > Burkholderiales > Burkholderiaceae > Paraburkholderia > Paraburkholderia sp. SECH2. The sequence goes on along the minus strand of NZ_JALPRH010000009.1, from coordinate 43,734 downwards.
GGCGCGGCCGATCTATCAGTCCGGCGGGCAGGCGCGGCGGAAACACCTTGGTTGCGAGAAAGAGAGGCGGCCTGATCGGGGACGGCGCTTCTATCACGTGCATTAGTTGCTCCGGGCGTTCGGGTTGACCCTGGCTGCCATTCCCCCTCCATGCAATCGCGTTCCCCTGTACGGGGGATGTTGCATAGCGTCGCGCCGGGACACCATGGATTCCATAGAAATCATACGCCCAACCACCTCGCAGGAGGAGACATGTCAACCGCAACGAATCACATTGCAGCGCACAAACTCGGTCCGCTCGGCGCGCAGCCCGAACTCTCCGAGATGAACCAGATGGTCCAGCAGAGCGTGCATCGATACGCAGAAGAAGTCATGCGTCCGATCGGCGTCAAGCTCGATCGCATGACACCCGAGGAGGTGATCGCCAAGGGCTCGCCCTATTGGGAGGCGCGCGAGAAGTTCGTCGGGCTCGGTTTCGGGGTTGATGGGCTGCTCGAGCTCGAACCCGCCGAACGGGCGACGACGATGAGCATCCTGTTCGAAGAACTCGGCTGGGGCGATTCAGGACTCGCGATCACCTACGGCGCAGGCTTGCTGCCCGCACTGATGAGCGCCGTGTCCGGCAACCCGTTTTGCCGTGCGCTCGCACCGGACGAGAAGCTCGGCTGCTGGGCCATCACGGAACCCGATCACGGCTCCGACATGCTCGACGCCAACGGCATGATCTTTCATCCGCAGGGCTCGTACGGCCGCCCAAACTGCGTGGCGACGCTGCGCGGCGACGAGGTGATCATCAACGGGCAGAAGTCGGCGTGGGTGTCGAACGGTATCGCCGCCGACGTGTGCATTCTCTATTGCGCGGCGGACAGCGGCAACGGCGCCGACACGAAACGCGGCGCGGTGGTGATCGTGCCGCTCGACGCCAAAGGCGTCTCGCGCGGCAAGCCGCTCGACAAGATCGGCCAGCGCGCGCTCAACCAGGGCGAACTGTTCTTCGAGAACGTCACGTTGTCGAAGGAGCACCTCCTCGCCGGTCCCGACCAGTACGTCGACGCGGTCTATGCGATCCACACATTCGCCAACGCGATCATGGCCAACGTGTTTGCCGGCACTGCGCGCGCCGCGTTCGAGCTCGCACTCGCTTACGCGCATGAACGCAAGCAGGGTGGTCTGCCGATCATCCGCCATCAGTCGGTCGCGTCACGGCTCTTTCATATGTTTCGCAAGGTCGAGGCCGCCCGTGCGCTCGCGCAGCGTGTCGTGCACTACAACTTCACCGCGGCGCAGCCTTCGCTGCACGCGGCGATGACGGCGAAGGTCACCGCGACCCAGACCGCATTCGAGGTCGCCAACGACGCGCTGCAGATCTTCTGCGGCAATGGGCTTACCCGCGAGTATCCGATCGAAAAGATCTGGCGCGACGCACGCGCTTCGATGATCGAAGACGGTTGCAACGAAGTGCTGGCGATCAAGGGTGGCTACTACCTGATCGACCCCGAGCTGCTTTGAACGGCACGACGCGTCCACGCAATCCTATGACAACCTGAAGGAGACGACGAAATGGCAACGACATACGAAGTGGTCCTCTATGGAGCGAGTGGCTACACCGGGAAGCTCACGGCATGGAAGCTCGCTGAACGCGGCATTCCGTTCATTGCCGCCGGGCGCAGCAAGGAGCGGCTCGAAGAAGAACTCGCGAAGGTGCCCGAACTCGCGGGACACGACTATCAGTGCGTGGCGGTTCAGCACGAGACAGGGGCGCTCACCGAATTCTTCAAGGGCAAGAAGGTGGTGATCAATATCGTCGGGCCGTTCATGCAGCTCGGGCGCCCGGTGGTCGAGGCGAGTCTCGCGGCCGGTTGCAACTACTTCGACACCACCGGCGAAACCGACTGGATGTCGCTGTTGAAGCGCACGTATGGCGAGTCCTTCGCGGCCCGCGGTCTGGCGCTGTGCCCCGGCAATTCGTACATGTGGGCCGAAGGCAATCTCGCGGCGGAGATCGCCCTGGAAACTCCGGGAATCGACACGCTCGATGTGCTCTATCTCGGCGACTCAGAAGTGAGCGTCGCCTCGACGATGTCGTTTCTGCGGATGTGCACGCAGCCGCAGTACTACCTGCGCAACAAGCAACTGGTGCAGTGGCCGTGGGCCACGCCGTATCAGGTTCACGTGCCGGGTGAACACATGCTGCTGAATGCGTTGCCATGGAGCGGTGGCGGCGAGCCGGTCTGGTACCAGGATGACCCGCGCGTGCGCAACTGCCAGACGCTCGTGTCGTTCAGAAATCAGGAACGCTTTCTCGCGGTGGTCGGCCTGCTGAAGAAATTCGAGGAAGAGTGCCGCCACCTCGATCCCGCCAAACAGGAAGAGGTTACCAACGAGTGGGGAAAGGCCGTGACGCAGGTCGAGCCTCCGCGCGAAAACCCGGACGTGAATCGCTGCACGTTGTCGTGCCAGGGGCGCGGCAATACGAATTCCGTCAGCGTGATTCTGCGTGGCAATTCGCCCTATGCGCAAACCGGCGTGCTCGGAGCCGAGGCAGCGCGACGCGTGCTGCGCGGGCAATTGCACGCAGTGGGTTTCGTTTCGCCGGCGCAGGCGTTCGGCGCGCGCAACCTGGTCGCGGCGCAGGCCGAGGAAGGTTACCTCGCCTATGAGGTCAAGAGCGTTTGACGACGAATCGGAATGCTCGCGCCGGCGGCTTGCGGCGCGTTCCCCCTCGCGGTGGAGATCGATATGGGTAACGAAGTGTATATCGCGGGCGTCGGCATGACGCCCTTCGGCAAGCATCTGGAAACCAGCGTGAAGCAGCTCACGCGCGCGGCAGTGGAAGACGCCCTCGCGGATGCAGGCTGTGACAAGTCGCAGTTGCAGGGCGCGTTTTTCGGCAACTCCACGCAGGGGCACATGGAAGGCCAGCACATGATTCGCGGCCAGCTTGCGCTGCGGGCGATGGGCATCGACAAGGTCGCGGTGATCAACGTCGAGAACGCCTGTGCGAGCGCGAGCACCGCGTTTCACCTCGCGGTCAACTACGTGAAAGCCGGTGCCGCCGACATCGTGCTCGCAGTGGGCGCCGAGAAGATGTTTTCCACGGACAAGGCGCGCACCTTCAGCGCCTTCGACGGTGCGTGGGATGTGCATGACACGGAGAACGGCAAGCGCCGGTTGCTCGAGATGGGCGAGGGCATCGAGCCGCCAGAGGGCAGCGTCTCGACGAAACCGTACAGCGTGTTCATGGATATCTACGCGTCGATGGGCCGGATGCACATGCGCGAATACGGCACTACCCAGCGGCAGTTTGCCGCCGTGTCGGCCAAGAACCACGGACATTCGGTTCACAACCCGCTCGCGCAGTACCGGCAGGCTTACTCGATCGACGAGATTCTCGGCGCACCGCCGATCACCTATCCGCTCACCCTGCCGATGTGTTCGCCCGTCAGCGATGGCGCGGCCGCGGCGATCGTGTGCAGCGAAGCCGGCCTCGCGCTGTTGCGTGGACGGCGCTCGCGCGCCATTCGTGTGCTGGCGTCCGTGCTGCAAACGGGCAGCGACCGGCCGGCCACGGCACTCGACCGGCATCTGGTCCGGCAGGGCTCGTTGCGCGCGTATGAGCAGGCGGGCGTCGCGCCGCAGGATGTCTCGGTCGCCGAGGTCCACGACGCGACGGCGATCGGCGAAATCATCCAGTCCGAAGTGCTTGGGTTGTGCGAGCCGGGCATGGGCGGGGTGGCTGCCGAACGAGGCGAGACGACGATAGGCGGGCGGATTCCGATCAATCCGTCGGGCGGCCTCGAATCGAAGGGGCATCCGATCGGCGCGACAGGACTCGGCCAGATTTACGAACTGGTGACCCAGTTACGCGGTGAGACGGGCGCTCGCCAGGTGGAGGGCGCGCGCATCGCGATCGCGGAGAACGGCGGCGGACTGTGCGGCGTGGAAGAGGCCGTTGCCAGCATCACGATTCTCGGACGCTGAGGCTGCATCGTGAAAACACGCGTGAAGCCGCACGTGAAGCCGCGACAGATTTCGCGCACGCGCAAGACCGAATCGCATCTGCAAGGAGAGAGGGCGCCATGAGCACCACACCCGAAACCACGTTGGCCGCGTTGCTCGCCAACCGTGTCGAGACCATGCCGGATCTCGACGTGCTGACCGTCGAAGGCGCCGGCGTGCGGCCCGACGAGGTGCGCACTTACCGGCACCTATGGGAGAACGGCCAGCGGCTCGCACAGGTTTTGATCGATCAGGGCCTGCAACCCGGCGAGCATTTCGCGCTGCTGATGGCCAATCACGCGGAATTTATCGACGCAATGGTCGCGGCCTCGATTTCGGGCACGGTGTTCGTGCCGATCGATCCGCGCGCACGCGGCGAGAAGCTCGCCTTCATGCTCGACAGCCCGGGCTGCCGCGGCGTTATCGCCGCTGACTACGCGCTCGACAACCTGCTTGCCGTGCGCGCTTCCCTCCCCAAACTGTCCTGGGTGATCGGCCTGGAAACGGACGAGGGCGCGAAGCCGCTCGCCGATTTCCCCGGCGTGTTGTCGTACCACGCGTTGCTGCCGGAGCGGGTGCCCGAATTGCCGATCGTGGCCCCCGATCCCGACAGCGCGATGCAGTTGATTTTCACGTCCGGCACCACCGGCGATCCGAAGGGCATCGTCATGACGCATCGTCGCTACTGCGGCACCTCGGCGGCAGTGTCGGCGCTGTTTGGCTACGTGCCCGGCGACCGGCCGTATTCGGGCCTGTCGCTCACGCACGCCAACGCGCAGATCGTGACGCTGGGCGCCTCGCTCACCGCCGGCATGCGCGCCGTGCTGTCGCGCCGCTTTACGAAGTCGCGTCTGTGGGACATCACCCGCAAGTACCGCTGTACGACGTTCACGCTGCTCGGTGGCATGACCACGGCGGTCTATAGCGAGCCGAACAAGCCCGATGACGCGGACAACCCCGTGCGCTTCGTGATATCCGCAGGGATGCCGGCGGCGATCTGGAAGGACTTCGAAAAACGCTTCGGTATCCAGATCGTCGAATTCTACGGCGCGGCGGAAGGCGGGATTACGGTCAAGCCGCTCGGCGTCGGCCCGGTGGGCAGTATCGGCAAGCCGGCGCCGATTCTCAGGCATCGCATTGTCGACGACGACGGCAACGACTGCGCGCCCGGCGTGCCCGGCGAACTGCTGTTCCGTCCGGCCGACGGCTCGCCGTTCAAGGTCGAATACTTCGGCAATCCGGAAGCGTCGGCGAAGAAGTGCAGGGACGGCTGGCTGTACATGGGCGACGTCGTACGCGAAGACGAGAACGGTTGGCTCTTCTTCGAATACCGCAAAGGCGGCGGCATTCGCCACAACGGCGAGTTCATCAATCCGGCGCCGATCGAGAAAGTGATCGCCGAATCCGGTCTGGTCGAAGACGTCTACGTGTACGGCGTGAAGGCCGCGTCGGGCGCGCCCGGCGAAAAGGATGTGGTCGCGGCGGTGGTGCCCAAGGACGCAGCCCGTTTCGACCCACAGCAGATATTCCGCGCATGTCGCGCGAAGCTGGAAGCGAGTTCGGTCATCTCCTGGTTGCAGGTGGTGCCCGAGATCCCGAAGACAGCGTCGGAAAAACCGCTTGAACGCTATCTGGTCGACATGTTCGACGGCCAGCGTAACAGCGTGTTCGCCGAGACGCCGTGACGGTGTGACGGTGTGACGGTGTGACGGTGCGCGGCAAACCCTAAGCAATTTTCAAATGGAGTAGGCAATGAAAGTACTTGTTCCTGTCAAGCGCGTCGTCGACGCGAATGTGAGGGTCCGCGTCAAGGCCGACGGCAGCGCCGTCGACATTGCCAACGTGAAGCTCTCGATGAACCCCTTCGACGAAATCAGTGTTGAAGAGGCCGTGCGCCTCAAGGAAGCCGGCGTCGTGAGCGAAGTGATCGCGGTTTCGTGTGGCGTGCAGGCGTGCCAGGAAACGCTGCGCACCGCCCTGGCGACGGGCGCCGATCGCGCCATCCTCGTCGACACGGACGTGGAGTTGCAGCCGCTTGCGGTCGCGAAGCTGCTGAAGGCGCTAGTGGATAAGGAGCAACCGCAACTGGTGCTGCTCGGCAAGCAGGCGATCGACGATGACTCGAACCAGGTCGGCCAGATGCTCGCGGCGCTGCTCGGCTGGCCGCAGGCGACGTTCGCTTCGAAGGTCGCGATCGAAGCGGGCAAGGCCACGGTCACGCGCGAGATCGACGGCGGCCTCGAAACGATCGAAGTCGATCTGCCGGCAGTCATTACCGCCGATCTCCGCTTGAACACGCCGCGCTACGCCACGCTGCCCAACATCATGAAGGCGAAGAAGAAGCCGCTCGATGTGGTGACGCCGGACGCGCTCGGTGTCGACGTCAAGCCGCGACTCACTACGCTCGGGCTCGCCGAGCCCGCCAAACGCGAGGCAGGCATTCGCGTCGCCGATGCAGCCGAACTGGTTGACAAGCTGCGCAACGTCGCCCACGTCATCTAACACAAGGGGAGAAAAATGCCCGTACTCGTTATTGCTGAGCACGACAATCAGACGCTCAAGACAGCGACCCTGAACGCCGTTACCGCCGCCGCCCGACTCGGCGACGATATTCATGTTCTCGTGGCCGGCTCGCAAAGCGCGGCAGTCGCCGAACAGGCGGCCCGCATTGCCGGCGTCACGCGAGTTCGTTTCGCCGACGCCGCGCACTACGGCCATGCGCTGGCCGAGAATCTGGCGGCGCTCGTCGTGAAGATCGCGGCTGACTATAGCCACGTGATCGCACCCGCTACCACGACCGCGAAGAACGTGATGCCGCGTGTCGCTGCGTTGCTCGACGTGGCGCAGATCTCCGAGATCAGCGCCGTCGAATCCGCCGATACGTTCGTACGCCCCATCTACGCGGGCAACGTGCTGGCAAAGGTGCGAAGCGCCGACCCGATCAAGGTGATTACCGTTCGCACGACGGCCTTCGCGGCCGCGCCCGCCGAAGGGGGTGCCGCCGCGATCGACGCGTTGGAGCCGGCTGCCGAGGTTCCAGGCTCGCGCTTCGTGAGCCACCAGCTCACCCGCTCGGAACGCCCGGAATTGACGTCCGCGCAGCGCGTGATCTCCGGCGGCCGCGGCATGGGGTCCGGCGAAAACTTCGCGCTGATCGATGACATTGCTAACAAGCTTAACGCGGCGGTCGGCGCATCGCGCGCCGCGGTCGATGCCGGCTTCGCGCCCAACGATTATCAGGTGGGTCAGACCGGCAAGGTCATCGCCCCGCAGTTGTATATCGCGGTCGGCATCTCCGGCGCGATCCAGCATCTGGCCGGGATGAAGGACTCGAAGGTGATCGTCGCGATCAATAAGGACGAGGAGGCGCCGATTTTTCAGGTCGCCGATTACTGGATCGTGGGCGACCTCTTCAAGGTGTTGCCGGAGTTGTCCCGCGAACTGGACAAATTACAACGGGCTTAATGCGGGAGCACATGATGAGCACTTATATTGCGCCGCTGCGCGACATGCGTTTCGTGATGACGGAACTGGCGGAACTCGGCGAGTTGTCTTCGCTGCCGGGCTACGAGGAGGCGACCCCGGAACTCGCCGAGGCGGTACTCGAGGAGGCCGCAAGACTTGCGACTGAAGTGCTTGCGCCGCTCAACAAACCGGGCGACGAACAGGGCGCGCGGCTGACGCCTGACGGCGTGGTGGCCGCCGACGGTTTCTCTGCTGCCTACGGGCAGTTCGTTGCCGGCGGTTGGAGCGGCCTGAGCGGCGACCCCGAGTTCGGTGGCCAGGGCCTGCCCGAACTCCTGCAGGCGGCAACCGTGGAGATGTGGAACTCGTCGAACATGGCGTTTGCGCTGTGTCCTCTGTTGACCGCCGGCGCCACCGAAGCGTTGCGGCAACATGGTTCGGACGAGTTGAAAGCACGCTATCTGCCGAAGATGGTTAGCGGCGAGTGGACCGGCACGATGAACCTGACCGAGCCGCAAGCCGGTTCGGACCTCGCCGCCGTGCGCACCAAGGCCGTACCTGATGGGGATCACTATCGCCTCTCCGGCCAGAAGATTTTCATCACGTGGGGCGATCACGACATGACGGATAACGTGATTCACCTCGTGCTGGCGCGCACGCCCGACGCGCCCGAAGGCGTGCGCGGCATCTCGCTGTTCCTCGTGCCGAAATTCCTGCTCAACGCCGATGGATCGCCGGGTGCGCGCAACGACGTGCACTGCGTGTCTCTCGAACACAAACTCGGCATTCACGCGAGTCCGACCTGTGTGATGAGCTTCGGCGATCAGGGCGGGGCGATTGGCTATCTGGTGGGGCAGGAGAACAAAGGCCTCGCGCATATGTTCACGATGATGAACGAGGCGCGCCAGAAGGTGGGTATCCAGGGGCTCGCGATCGCGGAACGCGCTTATCAGCAGGCCCGCGAATATGCGAAGGAACGCGTTCAGGGACGTCTCGCATCGAGCAAATCGGGTGGCGCGGTGGCCATCATTCATCACCCGGATGTGCGGCGCATGTTGATGACGATGAAGTCCCAGATCGAAGCGATGCGTGCCTTCGCATACGTGATGGCGGCGGACATGGACCGCGCGCACCGTGATTCGGACGCCGGTGAGCGCGCACGTCGCCAGGTGCGTGTCGATCTTTTGATCCCCGTGTTGAAGGCATGGTGCACGGAGTTGGGCGTCGAGATCGCGTCGACGGGCGTGCAGGTGCACGGCGGGATGGGTTACATCGAAGAGACGGGCGCATGCCAGTTCCTGCGTGACGCACGGATCGCGCCGATCTATGAAGGCACCACAGGCATTCAGGCGGCGGACCTTGCCGGTCGCAAGCTCGCGTCAGATCAGGGCGCAGGGATGGCTGAGCTTGTTGCGGAGATACGTGAGGCCGCGCTGGAACTCACGCGCAGCACGGATACGGAAGTGGCCTCTGTGGGCACGGCGCTCGCGGCCGGTGTGCAGGCGCTTGAAGACGCCACCGCCTGGATGCTGCAAGCCCTGGCGACTCAGCCCGATGCCGCGCTTGCCAGTTCCGTCGACTACCTGATGCTCACCGGCTACGTGTGCGGCGGCTGGCAGATGGGGCGCGCAGCGCTCGTTGCGTCGGTGAAAAGCGCAGCGAATGAGGATCCGGACTTTCATCGCACCAAGCTCGCCACCGCGCGCTTCTACGCCGACAAGATCCTGCCCAAAGCGAATGCGCTTCTGGAAGCGATCCGCAACGAGGCGTCGGGCGGGTCGAACCTCCCAATCGAGCAGTTCTGAGCGGCGCTGCAAGAGGTGCTGCGAGAGCCGGTGTCGATGCAAAACTATTGATATGTAATACGAAATAAAGTGGAGGGGATATGTTTAAAAAACTTGCATGCCTTGCGTTAATACCAGGCGCGATATGTACCAGCAACGCGATGGCGCAGAGCGCCGGCAGTCTCATCACCAGCGCGGGTGGCGTTTGGCTCGACTTTGCCCCGTCGTCCGCCACCTCGCTGCAGAGCAGTTCGGCTTTGGGCACCTTCACGTCAACGGGCACGGGTGGTCAGATACATAACACGTTCACCCTGGAGCTCTCGAACACGTATTTCGTCACGGACAACATTGCCGTTGACCTGGCGGCGGGCATACCACCCAAGCTCCAGCTCTTTGCGCAGGGCAACGCCGCACCATTCGGCGCCGGCGGGCCAAAGCTCAATCTGGGGAATCTGCAGCCGCTCGCTACCACCCGGTCGTGGTCGCCCATTCTGTTCCTGAAGTATTTCTTCTTCGACGCGCAGGCGAAGCTGCGTCCGTTCGTCGGTGTCGGCGTGAACTACACCTGGTTCTCGCATACCAATCTCAACTCGACATTCGGCGGCGCGTTGCAGCAGATTGCAGGGCCGGGGGGGCAGGTGACGGCATCGCTCAGTCCGTCGTGGAATCCCGCGTTCGTCGCGGGTGCGTCTTACAACATCAGCAAGAACTGGTACGCGACCGCGTCGGTGACCTATCTGTCTCTCAAGACAAATGCGACGGTCAATGCCGTGGCTGCCAACGGTCAGACGGTGTTGTCGAACAAGACGCGCATCACGGCGGATCCGGTGATCGTGTTTCTTGGACTGGGATACCGGTTTTAGCGGGATTGGCGGGCAGATGCTCTGGTTGTGGCCGCTCTGTGCGGTCTTCGGGACGAGCGCTGCGTTCAGAGGTGCGCTTTGCCAGCGCCGGTTTCGTTTCCGGTCTAACCGGGGTGCGAGATGCGTTGAAGTCACGGAAGAGGGCGCTGCGGCGCCTTTTTTTCTCGTGTGCCGGACATGCGTGCTCAAAAGCCTGGGCATTTCCCTGCGTCGGCCAGTACTTCCTGCAGTTGAGCGATTCCACGTTGTCAGCGATACTGTATGAATGTACAGTATCGTGCGTGGATGGCCAGTGAGTGCAAGTTCATTGGGCGTGAACGGGCGCGGGAACATGGGGGTGTGCTGAACCTCGCCTCGCCCCATCGAGTCGTGAAAAATTTTCCGATGCGTGGTCAAGCCCGCATCGATGCGAGGAGATTCATCGAAATGTCTGCGTCACCCATTCAGGCGCGCCATGCCTGAGCAACTCTGGCTGCCCGGACTCGAGGCGCCGCCTGTGCCGACCGACGGCCTGTTCTTCGCCGTCTTTCCGGATACGCGCACGGCAACGAGCATCTCGAAGCTGGCGCAACAGCTCTGCTCAGAGACGCGCTCGAAGAGCAAACCGCTCGCGGCCAACCGTTTGCATGTCACGTTGCTACATCTCGGGAATTTCGCGGGCGGCTTGCCACCGGCACGGGTGGATGCAGCCATGAACGCGGCCGCATTGATCAGCATGGAGCCCTTTAGTGTCGAGTTCGACAGTGCGGTCAGTTTTGCAATTAAGCCGCGGCCGGGGCCGCTGGTGTTGGGTGGGGGCGAGGGCGTCATTGGACTCCACGCGCTTCACGATGCACTTGGACTGGCATTGCAGAACGCTGGATTTGGGGATCGTGCGGTCTCGCCGAATACGCCGTACACCCCGCACGTGACCCTTGCTTACGGCATGCCCCCGATCGCGACACGTCCTGTCGAAGCCGTCAGTTGGAACGTGCGTGAGTTTGCGTTGGTGCACAGCCTGCTCGGCCGTACCCGGCATGTCGTTCTGGCGCGTTGGGCATTGGCAGCCGGGTGAATGTATGGGTTCGCGTTGGCCTTCCGGATGCGTTGCGGTGCAGGGGCGGCTCGTTCACGATGAATCGCGGAGACGTTGCGCCGGACTAGAACCGCACGCCGGTTGCGCAACCGCCGGCAAAGCCGCCGCCGCTTCCACCCGCACCTCCGCAGAACACGCCGCAGCCTGATAGTGCGACCGCCATAGCAATAGCGATCATTGTCGTGTGTAGATATCGTTTGAAGGTGTGCTTTCGAAGCCGCGCAGTTAATGCGCTCAGGCGCGGATCGCAGCGTGCGGCGCAAGTGGGAAGTGCTGGGTCGAAGTGATGGTCGGTGATTCCGGATTGCATAACGTATGTAGACTCCATGAACGCGGCAATGGCAGGGCCGAGTGGCCGTTTTTTCGGTGCAGGCCGAAAGATATTCGTAAGTTTTCTCGGGTGGGAAGTAGCGGCGCCGGCAACCCTCCACCCTAATTCACACCATGCGCCCCTCAAATACGCAGAATCTGAAAACCAGGGGGATTCGTCGGTCAGACAGTCAAAACCGTCGCGCGCTCCCTGATAGAATGCTTGGGCCGCAACGTAGTGGACTGCAGATGAAATTGCTTGATGCGTTAGTCGAACAGCGTATTGCCGCCGCAGCCGCGCGCGGTGAGTTCGATGATTTGCCGGGCGCGGGCGCGCCGCTGCCTCTCGAGGACGATGCACTGGTCCCGGAGGAGGTGCGCGTCGCCAACCGGATTTTGAAGAATGCGGGCTTCGTGCCGCCGGCTGTCGAGCAGCTGCGCGCCTTGCGCGACCTGCAGGCGGAGCTCAATGCTGTGAGCGACCAGACCACCCGCTGCCGTCTCCAGGCGCGCATGCTGGCGCTCGATATGGCGCTTGAATCGCTGCGCGGCGGCCCGCTGGTCCTGCCGCGCGAGTACTGCCGCCGCATTGCCGAGCGCCTCTCGGAGCGCGTTGGCAACCTCACTATGGCCGATGCGGGTTCGCAGTGAGCGAGCCGCTTGCCCGCTGCGCCTCGCGAGATCCGGGGTCTGTCGAGTCCAGCGAATCGGCTGAGGCGGCAACACTGCCGGCTGGCCACGCCGGGTCCGTTGATTCCGATGCGCCAGCGCCCGCGGCGGCCGCCACGATGCTGATCGATACCTCCACATCTTGCGAATCACCCGCACCGCCTGTGTCGGAGCGTGATCGTCGCTTCATGGCGCTCGCCCAGGCCGCAGCCGAAGAGGCTCGCGCAGCGGGTGAAGTGCCGGTCGGCGCGGTGCTCGTGCGGGGCGACGAAGTCATCGCCAAAGGATTCAATCATCCGATCGGTGCGCACGACCCGTCGGCGCATGCGGAAATGATCGCCTTGCGCGCAGCCGCGCAAGCTGTCGAAAACTATCGTCTGCCGGGCTGCGAGCTCTATGTGACGCTGGAACCTTGCCTGATGTGCGCCGGTGCGATCATGCACGCGCGGATCGCACGCGTTGTGTTCGGGGCGCGCGATCCGAAAACCGGCGCGTGCGGCAGTGTCGTCGACGCATTTGCGAATCCGCAGTTGAACCACCACACCACGGTGATCGGCGGCGTGCTCGAAAGCGAATGCGGCGCCGCGCTCAAATCGTTCTTTGCCGAGCGGCGGCGCGCAAGCCGGGAAGCACGCGCGGCGGCACGGGGCGAAGCGCACGTCGTTGCAAGCGGCGAAGCACGCCCGGACGCGCACACCGAAACGCACACCACAGCATGCAGCGAAGCACACGCTGAAGCCCATCCAGACGCAGGCATCGACGCACGCGCCGAAGCAGGCAACGAACCGGGGCCGCCTGAGCCGCTCTAAAACAACAACGTCCAACAGGTCTTGCCAATGACCGTCCATCGCACCATTGAGTTGATCGCGCCGTCCGGATATCCGCATGATGCCGAGGTGTTGCATCGCGCGTTGCACCGCCTGCATGCGCAGGGGCATCGCGTCGAAGGTGTGGAGGCGACGAAGCGCCGTTACCAGCGCTTCGCCGGCACCGACGGCGAGCGTGCCGCCGATCTGAACCGGCTGGCGGACCCCTCGCGTGCGTTGCCCGACATCGTGCTCGCCGTGCGTGGCGGCTACGGCGCAGCACGCATCCTTCATGGACTCGACTACGAAGGGCTGCAACGGCGGCTGACCGATCAGCCGGTCGCGCTGGTAGGGCATAGCGATTTCACCGCGGTGCAGCTTGCTTTGCTGGCACGCGCCGGTTTGAAAACTTTCGGCGGCCCGATGCTGATGAGCGACTTCGGTGCGGAAGATCTGAGCGAGTTCACCATGCAGCACTTCTGGTCCGCGCTTACCCGGCCGACCATGACGGTGACGAGCAATGTGCCGCAAGCACAGACTGCCGATGTGACGGGCATGTTGTGGGGCGGCAATCTGGCGGTGGTGACATCTCTGATCGGCACACCGTACATGCCGCCGGTGCAGGGCGGCATTCTGTTCCTCGAAGACATCAACGAGCAGCCGTTCCGGCTCGAGCGGATGCTTTATCAATTGCATCTCTCGGGCATCCTCGCGCAACAGCAGGCGCTTGTGCTCGGCGATTTCTCCGGCGGCAAATCGTACGAGTACGACAATGGCTACGATCTGCACGCAATGATCGAGCAGGTGCGCTCGGTAATCGGGATTCCGGTCATTACCGGTCTGCAATTCGGCCATGTTCCCAACATGCTGACGCTGCCTGTCGGCGCGGACGCGCACCTCGTCGCCAATGCGCATGGGTTCAAACTGTCACTATCGGGCTATCCGACCCTTGCCTGAAACGGCGCGGAGTAGGGAAACGGGCGTTTGCCCGCTTTCTTTTTGAGCCTACAACGCAACTAACGGTCAATTATTCAGGGCGACTCTCAACAGAACGGCCCCATGGAGGTCCCTCACTTTGTTGACAAAAACCGTCTCCAATAGACGACCATCCCATACATTAATTAAACTGGTAGTGAAGCTGAGTAAGGCCTGTGCGGGCTATTCGCCAGGCCACGCGATGGTCCGGGCGTCCAGATTGTCGAAATTCAAGACAAAAATTGTTGACAATCTTTATGTCCATCCTATGATGACAACCATACCGAGACGCACATCATGTCCGACACAGATTCCGCCGCCGCGAATGGTCCGAAAGCCGAAACGATCGCCGAGCGCATCCGCGCCGCGATCCTCGAGCATCGGTTAGCGCCTGGCGCCAAGCTGACAGAAGCGCAGTTATGCGAAGTATTCGGCGTGAAGCGCGGCCCGATCCGGCAGGCGCTCGCGCAACTGGCCACCGACCACCTCGTCGACCTCGAACCGAATCGAGGTGCGTTTGTTGCCAGCCCGTCGCTGCAGGAAGTGCATGAAGTGTTCGAAATGCGCCGGATCATCGAACTGGCCGTGGTTGAAAAGATTTGCGGCGGTCATGGCCTGCGCCGTTTGAAGAGCATCGGCAGCATGATCGGCCGTGAACGCAAAGCGTTCGAAACACGTGATTTTCCGGCGTGGATTCGCCTCTCGGGCGAGTTCCATACCGAATTGGCCGGGCTCACCGGCAACGCTGTGCTGTGCGACTGCCTGAACGGACTGGTGGCGCGCTCCACGCTGATTTCGGCACTGTACGAGTCGCTCGGACGCAGCCCTTGCTCGTTCGAAGATCATGAAGCGATTCTCGCCGCGCTCGACGCCGGCGATGCCAAAGAGGCGGCGGCATTGATGTCGCGCCATTTGCAAAGCGTCGAGTTGAAGATGCTGGAGCGCCCCGCACGTGGCGCGGCCGATCTGCATGAAGTGTTTGGCGCCCTTGGCGGCGCGTCGAAGGAAGCAGCTAGACCCAAGTCCGCGCCAGGCTGAGGCAAGCGGCCGGTGTGCGCCCGTTGCTGGTGCGCGCCGCACTGAATTGAACTGAACCGAATCAGGCGTTGCAAGGCGGCTTTGCGTGAGCGCTGCCGGCTTGCGCACGCGTGGCCGTCACGGGATGACAGCCTTGGAGTAGTAACGCATCGCCGGGAATTCGCGGCGACAGGCGGTGCGATAACCACAAGTACATCAAGTACGGAGACATCCGCGGCACGGTTAATCAGTTGGCTCGAAGCTCCCGTTTTCCAATCGGGGAGAAAAGGGTCGCTGGCATGGCCGATGCAACGTCCTTCGATTCGCTATCGATGGTCCCTATCCCAAGGAGGAATCATGGCTCAGTTCAGTGCAGCGCCCGGCAATCCCGCAATCCCCACTTACGCAGACGGCGGCGCACCCAGCGATCCGTCGATGCCAGCAGGCTACAGCGAGAGGCTGTACAACGAGGATCTGGCGCCGCTGCGTCATCAGACCTGGGGTGCGTACAACATCTTCGCGTTCTGGATGTCGGACGTGCACAGCGTAGGCGGCTATGTGTTCGCGGGCAGTCTGTTCGCGCTTGGGCTGACGAGCTGGCAGGTGCTGATCGCGCTGCTGGTCGGCATTACGATTGTCAACCTGCTCTGCAACCTGATTGCCAAACCGAGTCAGGCGAACGGCGTGCCTTATCCGGTGGCCTGCCGCGCAACGTTCGGCGTGCTTGGCGCGAATATTCCTGCGGTGATTCGCGGCTTGATTGCGGTGGCATGGTACGGAATCCAAACTTATTTGGCTTCGAGCGCACTGGTAATTGTGGTGCTGAAATTCGTCCCGCAACTGTTGCCGTACGCGGATCTGCATCACCATGGTTTCATGGGCCTTTCCACCTTGGGCTGGGCCGGTTTCATGTTGCTGTGGGTTCTTCAGGCACTGGTGTTCTGGCACGGCATGGAGACCATCAAGAAGTTCATCGACTTCGCAGGTCCCGCGGTCTATGTGGTGATGTTCATTCTCGCGGGCTACATGGTGTATCGCGCAGGATGGCGAAACATCGGCATCAACCTGGGCGGTGTCAAATATCATGGAATGGAAGTGGTGCCGGTGATGATCACGGCAACCTCGCTGGTGGTCTCGTACTTCTCCGGACCGATGCTGAATTTCGGCGACTTCTCCCGCTATGCCAAGAGTTTTCGCAGCGTGCGCCGCGGTAATTTCTGGGGCTTGCCGGTCAACTTCCTCGCCTTCTCGCTGGTGACGGTGGTTACAACCGCGGCGACGCTGCCGGTGTTTGGCCAACTGATCACGGACCCGGTCGAAACGGTGGGTCGTATCGACTATCCGACCGCGGTGATTCTCGGTGCATTGACCTTCACGATTGCGACCATCGGCATTAACATCGTTGCTAACTTCGTGTCGCCGGCCTTCGACTTCTCGAATGTCGCGCCGCGTTTGATCAGCTGGCGTGCGGGCGGCATGCTCGCGGCGGTGGCGTCGATTTTCATCACGCCGTGGAACCTGTTTAACAATCCGGCCGTGATTCACTATACGCTCGACGTACTGGGCAGCTTCATTGGACCGCTGTATGGTGTCCTGATCGTCGATTATTTCCTCGTGAAGCGTCAAAAGATCGTACTCGATGATCTTTACTCGGTCTCGCCGAGCGGTTCGTACTGGTACAAAAACGGTGTCAACTACCGCGCGGTGGCCGCCTTGTTGCCGGCTGCGGTCATCGCCGTGATCTGCGTGATGGTGCCGACGCTCGACGGGCTGGCCAATTTCTCGTGGTTCATCGGAGCTGGATTGGGTGCTGTGTTCTATCGCATGCTGGCTCGCTGAGTCAGTGCCGCAACAGGAGTCGCTATGCGCATCAAACTGATCAATCCGAATACGACGCAACGCATGACCGAAGCGATGGGCCGCTGCGCGCGTGATGTCGCCGCACCCGGCACCGAAGTGATTGCGGTCAATCCGACAATGGGGCCGCCATCAATCGAAGGTTACTACGACGAGGCTCTGGCGACCCCTGGTTTGCTGGCCGAGGTCATCGCCGGCGAACGTGAGGGTTGCGACGGGTATGTGATCGCCTGCTTCGGCGACCCCGGTTTATACGCGGCACGCGAGTTGGCGCGCGGTCCGGTGATCGGCATCGCCGAAGCGGCGATGCACGCCGCAAGCGTGCTGGCACCCGGGTTTTCGGTGGTGACCACCTTGGCGCGCACGTGCGGCATGGCGTGGCATCTCGCCGAGCGCTACGGCATGAAGCGCTTCTGCCGCAACGTCCGCGCGACCGACGTCGCGGTGCTCGATCTCGACAAGCCAGGCTCGGCGGCGCGCCGCATCATCCTCGAAGAGTGCCGGCGCGCGCTGGAGGAGGACGGCTCGGACGCAATCGTGCTCGGTTGCGCCGGCATGGCCGAATTGTGCGCGGAGATCGAAGATGCGCTGGGCGCGCCGGTGATCGAAGGCGTGACCGCGGCGGTCAAATGGACCGAGGCGCTGGTCGCGCTGCGGCTGTCGACAGCCAAGCGAGGCGACTATGCGCGGCCGCTGGCCAAGCGTTACGACGGCGCCCTGGAAGCCTTCAGTCCGACCGATGCGGACCCAAATCCGCAGCCGCCGCGCGGTTCGGCCGCAAGCGCCACGGAAAGTGCAAATTCGAGTGGTTTACTGCGGGTAAACACCACAGAACGCCCGGTGGGGCCGGCTTCGCACATACATCCAGTCTGACACGCACTATCTGCCCGGGTGTATGGGCGCACCCGGGTGTTTTCGCTACACTGGTCCCACTCGGCGCTGGTACCCGAATGCTATTTTGCTGCTGCTTCTGGTGCCGCTTTTTCAGGGTTGTTTCCGCCCGCGCCGGCCTGCTTGCGAAGCAAAAACCGCAGGCAAATGCAGGCAAACGCACACACGCATGCAGAACGCACGCAAACCTACGTGCCTGTCACGTGAGTTCCGCGCGATTTTTACGGTCCGTCTCCACGCTTTCGTCAAACCATGCCACTCGACTCGAACTATCCACGTGATCTGATCGGCTACGGCCGCCACCCGGTGCAGGCGAACTGGCCGGGTCGAGCGCGCGTCGCGGTGCAATTCGTCCTGAACTACGAAGAGGGCGGAGAAAACTGCGTGCTGCACGGCGATCCGGGCTCGGAGCAGTTTCTGTCGGAGATCGTCGGCGCGGCGTCGTATCCGTCCCGTCACATGAGCATGGAGTCGATCTACGAATACGGCTCGCGGGCAGGCGTGTGGCGCATCCTGCGCGAATTCGAAAAGCGCGGCCTGCCGCTCACGGTGTTCGGCGTCGGCATGGCGATCGAACGGCATCCTGACCTGGGCCGCGCTTTCGTCGAGCTCGGTCACGAGATCGCTTGTCACGGCTATCGCTGGATCCACTATCAGGACGTGTCGCCGGAAAAAGAGGCGGAGCACATGCGCCTCGGCATGGAAGCGATCGAGCGCATCACCGGCGAGCGGCCGCTTGGCTGGTACACCGGCCGCGACAGTCCCAACACGCGCCGGCTGGTCGCCGAATACGGCGGCTTCCTGTACGACTCGGATTACTACGGCGACGATCTGCCGTTCTGGATGGACGTCGACGTGACGGGGGGCGCCAAGACCCCGCAACTGATCGTGCCGTACACGCTCGACACCAACGACATGCGCTTTGCAAGCCCGCAAGGCTTCAACACCGCGGACCATTTCTTCACGTACCTGCGCGACGCATTCGACGTGCTGTACGAAGAAGGCGACGAAGCACCGAAGATGCTGTCGATCGGCATGCACTGCCGTCTGCTCGGCCGCCCGGGTCGCTTCCGCGCGCTGCAACGTTTCCTCGACCATATCGAACAGCATGATCGCGTGTGGGTGACGCGGCGCGTCGATATCGCGCGTCACTGGCGCGAACATCACCCTTACCAACAAAACAACCGCGGGGCAGCGGCATGAAGGCGATGCAATACACTCTGGATCAACTCAACAGCACCTCGACCGACGCGTTCGTCGCAGCGCTGTCGGGCATTTTCGAGCACTCGCCGTGGGTGGCGGAAATTGCCGCGCTCCAACGGCCGTTTGTCAGCATCGACGAACTGCATAGCAAGATGTCGAACATCGTCGAGACGGCCGGTGAAGAGAAGCAACTGGCGTTGATCAATGCCCACCCGGAGCTCGCCGGCAAGGCTGCGGTGCGCGGCGAACTGACGGCCGAATCCACGCGTGAGCAGAGCGGCGCGGGCCTTGCCCAGTGCACGCAGGAAGAATTCGACAGGCTACTGGCGCTGAACAGCGCCTATCGCGAGAAGTTCGGCTTTCCGTTCATCCTCGCGGTGCGCGGCTACGACCGCCACGGCATCATCGCGAACTTCGAGGCGCGCGTGAACAACAGCCGCGCCGACGAATTGCGCGCGAGCCTGGATCAGATCTACCGCATCGCACGTTTCCGGCTCGACGACCTGATCGACGCGTAAGGTTTCAACTACGCGTCGCGGACCTCGAACCGAAACGTTTTTTCAGTACCAACAAACATTAAGGAAGACAAAGATGGCACTCCCGATTCTCGACCCCAACGCACCGGAATTCACGCGCCGCTATGTGAACCTGGCGGACCCGCGTCTGGGCGCGCAGGCGCTCGAGGCCAGCGACGATTTCTTCGCACCGAAGGAACGCATGCTGAATCCGGAACCGGCCGTCTTCATTCCGGGCAAGTACGACGACAACGGCAAGTGGATGGACGGCTGGGAAACGCGCCGCAAGCGCGCCAACGGTTACGACTGGTGCGTCGTGAAGCTCGCGCGTCCGGGCGTGATCAAGGGTCTCGACCTCGACACCAGCCACTTCACGGGCAACTTCCCGCCGGCGGCTTCGGTTGAGGCTGCGCGCGTTGTGGACGGCGTGCCGAACCAGTCGACGCAATGGACCGAAATCGTCCCGTCGACCACGCTGCAAGGCAACAGCCACCACTATCACGAAGTCAGCGACGCGAACGCTTATACACACCTGCGCGTGAACATCTACCCGGACGGCGGTATTGCGCGTCTGCGTGTGTATGGCCAGCCGCAAGTCGACTGGGCAGGCGCGAGCCGCACGGAGCAGTTCGATCTGGCCGCGATGGAAAACGGCGCGTATCTGGTCGCGGCGAACAACCAGCACTTCGGCGCTGCATCGACGATTCTGATGCCGGGCCGTGGCGTGAACATGGGCGACGGCTGGGAAACGCGCCGCCGCCGTGAACCGGGCAACGACTGGGCGATCGTCGCGCTGGCGCAACCGGGCGTGATCAAAAAGATCGAAGTCGATACGGCTCACTTCAAGGGCAACTATCCGGACCGTTGCTCGATCCAGGCCGCATATGTGACGGGCGGTACGGACAGCTCGCTGATTACACAAGCCATGTTCTGGCCGGTGCTGCTGGGCGAGCAGAAGCTGAAGATGGACAACCAGCACTATTTCGAAAGCGAAATCGCTGCATTGGGTCCGGTCACGCACGTGCGCTTCAACATCATTCCGGACGGCGGCGTGTCGCGTCTGCGTCTGTGGGGCACGCTCGCATCATGAAAACGCTGGCGATCGAACCGTTGACGAAGGAAGCGTTCGCCGCATTCGGCGACGTGATCGAACTCGAAGGCGCGAAGCAGATTCCGATCAACCTCGGCACCACGATCCGCTATCACGATCTTGCGAAAGTGGACGTGACCGACGAGAACGGCCGCACGCTGGTGAACCTCTTTCGGGGTCAGCCGCGCACGTTGCCGTTCGAAGTGAAGATGCTCGAACGTCATCCGCTGGGCAGCCAGGCCTTCGTGCCGCTGAACGACAAGCCGTATCTGGTGGTCGTGGCGCCGGCGGGCGAGCTGGATCCGCAGCAGATTCGTGCGTTTGTGACGAGCGGCTGGCAAGGTGTGAACTATGCGAAGGGCGTCTGGCACCATCCGCTGATCGCATTGGGCGACGTGAGCGACTTTATCGTCGTCGATCGCGGCGGAGATGGACTGAACCTGAACGAACAGGATCTGGCCGAGTCGCTCTGGCTGACTGAAGATGCGTTGAGCGCGGTGACTGTTTGAGGTCGTTGCCTTAGCGTCGTACGTTGTGTAAGTTGGTTATAAAAAAGCCCACAGCGCATGCTGTGGGTTTTTTCATTTGCGGACTATCGCATTACGGGGCGCAATCTCGTACGTCGACCCTCATGAGTCCGCGTCCGGCATGCGTTGTTCAGCCAGAATATCTTCGAGCGTCCGCCCGTGACCGTGGGCGACGAATTTGAGGTCATAGCCGGCCGTTTCGAGCAGGCGCACCAGCACCGACACGCTCATATCGTTTTTTGGCCAGCGTTTCCATACGCGCGACGGTGGTACGAGCGACGCCCGCGCGGCGCGCCAATTCCTCTTGAGAACGATCAACAAAAAAGCGGGCTTCCCGCTCACGCGAAAAGCCCGCTTCATGTTCTGCCAAGGTTTTGCAAAGCCGGGTGCAACACCCGGCCAGCGCCTTACTTCACCGCACCGCCTTCGAACCACGCGGCGATCTTCATCCGCTCGTCGTCGGTCATGTGCGTGACGTTGCCCAGCGGCATCGCCTTCAAGGTCACTGCCTGCTGGTAGATCCGCTGCGCGTTCTGCGAGATCTCGTCCGGCGTATCCAGCAACACGCCAGCTGGGGCGCTGCCCATCATCGTCGGATGGGCGGAGTGGCATGCCACGCAGCGTTGTTGCAGCACCGGCGCGATATCGGCCACCTTGATGCTCGGCGCATTCGCAGCTTGTGCTTGCGGCACGACCGGCTTGGGCATCGTCGAGAAGAGGGCGGCGAACATCAGCACGATACCCACCAGCGGCAAGTACCACAGCACCTGGCCACGGTGACGCATCACGAAGAACTGGCGAATCAGCGCGCCGGCCAGCATGATCATCAGCAACACGATCCAGTTGTACTGATTCGTGTACGTCATCGCGTAGTGATTCGACAGCATCGCGAACACCACCGGCAGCGTGAAATACGTGTTATGCACCGAACGTTGCTTGCCGCGCTTGCCGTAGATCGGGTTCGGCGTTTCGCCCTTGAGCATCGCGGCAACCATCTTGCGCTGACCCGGGATGATCACGAAGAACACGTTCGCCGACATGATCGTTGCCAGCATCGCGCCCATGATCAGGTAAGCCGCACGGCCCGCGAAGATATGGCACGCCAGGTACGCCGCGATCACCACATAAATGCCGACGCAAATGCCGAGCACCTTGTCTTTGTTGCCGAGCAGACGGCACAGCGAGTCGTACACGATCCAGCCTGCAGCTAGGAAGCCGAGTGCCGAAGCAACCGCGACCACCGGGCCCATGTCGAGCACGTTCTTGTCGATCAGGTACGTGGACGGCGAGAGCAGATACAGCACCGTGAAGAGGCTCGCACCCGACAGCCACGTGGTGTACGACGGCCACTTGGACCAGTGCAGGTCGTCCGGCATTTCCGGCGGCGCGACGGTGTACTTCTGCATGTTGTAGAAGCCGCCGCCATGCACGTGCCACAACTCGCCGAACACGCCGCGCTTGCGCTGGTTCGGGTCGGTAGGCGGTTTCAGACTGTTGTCGAGCGCGACGAAATAGAACGATTCGCCGATCCACGCGATGGCGACGATGACGTGGAACCAGCGCAATGCCAGGTTCAGCCAGTCGGTGATAAAGCCTTCCATGAAACTCCTCCACTTCTGATTCGTTGTACGCGCAACGACGCTTGTGCCCTGGTTACGCCTTCGGTGACCCGGCTGACGGGTCGCCGGCATGCACGGTGTCGCTGCGCAGACTGCGGGGTGAGAGACGCGGTGCGCTCAGTTCGCACAGCGCCGTTTTTTATTGGAACTTCGGGTCGAGTCGCTCGCGTTCGATTGCGCTTCGCGGGTGTCTCCAAAGATCCGCACAGTGCAATCGGGCGCGCTCGCAAATACCGCGCGACTTCAACCTCGTCTTCCTCCAACGCCTATCGATACGCTCCGTTCAGCTCAGCTCAGCTCAGCTGCCCCGATAGGTGCTGTACGACCACGGCGACACCAGTAGCGGCACGTGATAGTGCGCACCGGCATCGGCCACGCCGAAGCGCAACACGACGCGATCGACAAAACGCGGCTCCGGCACCTTCGTGCCGATCGATGCAAAGTAGTCGCCGGCGCCGAACACGAGTTCGTATTCGCCCGGGACCAATGCGTCGCCTTCGAGCAGCGGCTGGTCGCAGCGGCCATCGTCATTGGTGGTGGTGGTTTTGAGCGCGCGGCGGGTGTCGCCGGAGAGCGCGAAGAGTTCGACCTTGATGCCCACGCCGGGACGGCCGTTCGCGGTGTCGAGCACGTGGGTAGTGAGCTTTCCCATTCGCAATTTTCCTTATGTGAATGCGAGGTTTCGGCGGCGGCCCGATCCAGAATACGTTGCGGCGGATCGAGGCTCCACGTCAGTGGCTACATACCCGTCGGCGAATTGAAGCGAGCGCCGTGGCAGCCATTGTAAAAAGGATGTTCACGTCAGCGCGCGCGAGATAGGAAAGATAATACCTGGCGCATGACAGACAGCCTGTTGAAAGCCAATTTGAGTCGATTTGTTCGACTATTGCCATGCATTTCATCTACCGGCGGATCGTACCGGCGCCAAAAAAGGCCCACTATATCGGCAGCGTGAGGTTGGGTATCGCACCGGCGTGAGTTGTCAGCATTATTTTGACCGTCGAAGGTTACACCTGTGCGCCGCAGCAAACACAAGCGAAGCGCGGCACACCCCGAAGACGGCGGAAACACGCTGGGTAACCGGGCCAACGGCGTTCGACGGGACGCGGCGGCACGGTAGGCGTGCCGTCACATCGCGTTCGAACGGCTTTGCACGGAAGCAATGAAGCGGAGAAACGAATGACGATGGAGCAGGCGGCTATCAAGCCGAAGAAAACGATGTTGGTGAAGCACGCGGACGTGCTGGTCACGATGGACGGCGCCCGGCGCGAACTGCGCGACGGCGGCATGTATATCGAGGACAACCGCATCGTCGCGGTCGGACCGACGGCGGAATTGCCGCAAACGGCCGACGAAGTGCTGGACATGCGCGGCCACCTGGTGATCCCGGGTCTGGTGAACACGCATCACCATATGTATCAGAGCCTGACGCGCGCGATTCCGGCCGCGCAGAACGCCGAGTTATTCGGCTGGCTGACCAACCTCTACAAGGTGTGGGCGAACCTCACACCGGAGATGATCGAAGTCTCGACCTTGACGGCGATGGCCGAGCTGTTGCTGTCCGGTTGCACGACCTCGAGCGACCATTTGTATATCTACCCGAACGGCAGCCGCCTCGACGACAGCATCGTCGCGGCGCAACGGATCGGCATGCGTTTTCATGCGGCACGCGGCAGCATGAGCGTGGGGCAGAAGGACGGCGGTTTGCCGCCGGATTCGGTGGTCGAGCGTGAAGCGGACATCCTGAAGGACACGCAGCGGCTGATCGAGACGTACAACGACGAAGGACGCTACGCGATGTTGCGTGTTGTGGTCGCGCCGTGCTCGCCGTTTTCGGTGAGCCGCGATCTGATGCGCGAATCGGCGGTGATGGCGCGGCATTACGGTGTGTCGCTGCATACGCATCTGGCGGAGAACGTCAACGACATCGCGTACAGCCGCGAGAAGTTCGGCATGACGCCGGCCGAGTATGCGGAAGACCTCGGCTGGGTCGGTCACGATGTATGGCACGCGCACTGTGTGCAACTCGACGATGCGGGCATCGAACTGTTTGCTCGCACAGGTACCGGCGTCGCGCATTGCCCGTGCTCGAATATGCGCCTGGCGTCGGGGATTGCGCCGGTCAAGCGGATGCGTCTTGCCGGTGTGCCGGTGGGCTTGGGCGTCGACGGTTCGGCGTCGAACGACGGCGCGCATATGGTCGCCGAAGTGCGCCAGGCGCTGTTGTTGCAGCGAGTCGGCTTCGGACCGGACGCGATGACCGCGCGTGAAGCGTTGGAGATTGCGACGCTAGGCGGCGCGAAGGTGCTGAACCGCGACGACATCGGCGCACTGGCGCCGGGCATGGCAGCGGATTTCGTGTCCTTCGATCTGCGTCAGCCGCTGTTTGCGGGCGCGTTGCACGATCCGGTCGCGGCACTGGTGTTCTGCGCGCCGTCGCAGGTGAGCCATAGCGTGATCGGCGGCAAGGTGGTGGTGAAGAATGGTCAGTTGACGACGCTGGAACTCGGACCGGTCATCGAGCAGCACAACCGGTTGGCGAAGACGCTTTACGAAGCGGCCGCCTGATGACGGAGTAAGGGCGAAGTAGAAGAAGCAGCTCTATCGGCATCCGCAAAGATGCCGATAGAGCGCGGAAAAAGATCAAGGCTTGTCGATCAACGTCTTGGTGGCCTCGGCAACCAGACTGCGCAGCCAGCGCACTTCGTCGGAGTAATGCACGCGTTCGTGCCACAACTGGTAGTACTGCATCGGCGGGAAATCGAGCGGTGCGGGCACCACGGTCAGCGGCAGGAACTTGGCGTAGTAGTCGGCAAACAGGCGCGTCGTCGTGAAGATCAGATCGGACTTGATCAGCACGTAAGGCGCCAGATTGAAGTACGGCAACGTGACGACCACGTGACGCTTTAACCGCTCGCGCGCGAGATGCACGTCGATCGCGCCGCGTTGGCCCACCGAGTAAGGAGTAGGCGCAAGATGCGGCGCATTCAGGTACTGGTCGAGCGTCAACCCGCCGCGTTTGGCGAACGGATGCGCATTGCTCATCAGGCAGACGATCTGATCGACGAACAGGTTCGACAGGTGCAACTGCTCCGGCGGTTCCGGCCAGTTGCCGACCACGATGTCGAGCTTGCCGTCCTCGAGCGCGAGTTCGTAGTCGAACGCCGGCCCGAGCGAGTGAAACTCGAGCGTCGCATTCGGCGCGGCCTGACGAAAGCGTTCCACCACCGTCGGCACGAACAGCACGTTCAGGTAGTCCGGGCAGCCGATCCGGTAGCAACGAATGGACGTGGCGGGATCGAAGTTGTGCTGCTGGAACTTGATGCGTTCGATTTCGCGCAGCGCGTTTTGCACCGGTTCGAGGAGGCGCAGGCCGTACTCGGTCGGCACCATGCCGGATTTGCCGCGCACCAGCAGCGGATCGCCGGTGATGTCGCGCAAACGGCGCAGGGCCGCGCTGATGGCGGGTTGCGATTGATTCAGTTTGACGGCCGCGCGCGTGACGCTGCGTTCCATCAACAGGGTGTGCAAGACGCGTAATAGATACGTATCGATCGCCTCGCGTTGCTGACTCATGACTTCTCCGAAATATATGTTCTGGCTGATCGAGCGGGCGTGGGTGTATATGGCTTTTAATATGAACACAAAGCCACGTCAAGAGTGGGATACCCGCAGAGCACGCTGCGACGGGGGTTTGCGGGGAATTTTGACGGCTCGACTGAGCCGGTCGATTTAGGTATTGTCATCCGGTTGTGGTGACGGATCGTCTGCTGACAGGGCGGGCGGACGCGCTGCAACCGGCAGTCTCTGACGTACTACGGAATCACATGAGCGACTCTTCTTATAGCGACGGCGCCGCCGCGCAGCCGGCAAACAGGCCGGAACAGGCGGCGCCCCGGTTGATGCTTCAGGGCATCACCAAACAGTACCCGGCCGTACGCGCCAATGACGACGTCACTTTGATCGTCGCGCCGGGTGAAATCCATGCCGTGCTCGGCGAAAACGGCGCCGGCAAAAGCACGTTGATGAAAATCATCTACGGCGCGGTGCGGCCCGACGCTGGCGAGATCCAATGGGAAGGCCAGCCGGTCGAGATCGCGAGCCCGGCGGCGGCGCGCAAGCTCGGCATCGGCATGGTGTTCCAGCATTTTTCGCTGTTCGAGACGCTCACGGTCGGCGAAAACATCGCGCTCGCGCTCGACGAACCCTTCGATCTGAAGACGCTCTCTAAACGCATCCGCGAAGTCTCCGCCGACTATGGCCTCGACATCGACCCGCAACGTCATGTGCATAGCCTGACAGTGGGCGAGCGGCAGCGCGTCGAGATCGTGCGCTGCCTGCTGCAGAATCCGCGTCTCCTGATCATGGACGAACCGACTTCGGTGCTCACGCCGCAAGCGGTCCGCAAGCTCTTCGAGACGTTGCGGCGGCTCGCTGCGGAAGGTTGCAGCATCCTCTACATCAGCCACAAGCTCGACGAAATCCAGGAGCTGTGCGACACCGCCACCGTAATGCGCGGCGGCCGCGTGACCGGTCACGTGAAGCCGAAAGAAGAAACGCACGCGTCGCTAGCGCAACTGATGGTCGGTCATTCGCTGCCGGATTACACGCGCCGTGAACACACGCCGGGTGCGGTGTTGCTCGACGTGAAGCAGTTGTCGGTGGAAAGCGACGATCCGTTCGGCACGTCGCTCAATAACGTGTCGTTCGGCGTGCATGCGGGTGAGATCTTCGGCATTGCGGGTGTGTCGGGCAACGGCCAGGCCGAATTGCTGTCGGCGCTCTCCGGTGAAAAGCGCGGCGTGCGTGCCGATGCGGTCACGATCTGCGGCAAGGCGGCAGGGCGCCTCGGCGCAGGCGGCCGGCGTGCGCTCGGTTTTGGTTTCGTGCCGGAAGAGCGTCTCGGCCGCGGCGCGGTGCCGGCGATGACGCTGTCGGAAAACGCGCTGCTTACGGCGCATCGACAGCAGATGGTGAACTCTGGCTGGATCAAGGCGGGCGCCATGCGCGCTTTCGCCAAGCGTTGTATCGAAGCCTTCGACGTGCGTTGCGGCGGCTCGGAAGCGTTGGCGCAAAGTCTCTCCGGCGGCAATCTGCAGAAATACATCATGGGTCGCGAGATTCTGCAGGCGCCCAAGGTGCTGGTGGTCGCGCAGCCGACCTGGGGCGTCGACGTTGGCGCGTCAGCGTTTATTCGTCAGCAGTTGCTGGACCTGTCCGCCCGCGGCGTGGCGATTCTGGTGATCTCCGAAGAACTGGAGGAGTTGTTCGACATCTGCGATCGCATCGCGGTGCTGGCCGGTGGCAGACTCTCGCCGGTGCGTGCCACGGGGGCGACCAATGCCGAGGAAATCGGCCGCTGGATGGCGGGCCTGTTCGGCGACCGCGAGGGCGCGGCGCCGTCGGCGGAACAGCCGGCGCATGCCTGAACGGATCGATGCGCGATCGGATAGCTGACCGACGCTAAAGCTCCATAAGCACCAGAACCAGATACAAGCACTCACATAAGCACACGCTCCCATGATTCTTCCGTATCGACTCGAAGCACGCACGACGCCCTCGCGCACGATGCAGATCGCCGTGCCGCTGATCGCCGCGTTGCTCACGCTCGTGATCGGCTTCCTGATCTTCAGCCTGGTCGGCCGTGATCCGCTCGCAGCCATGCACGCGTTTTTCATCGAACCGCTCTCCAGCGTGAACGGCTGGTCCGAACTGCTGCTGAAGGCTTCGCCCTTGTGCCTGATCGGCCTCGGCCTCGCGATCGGTTATCGCGCCAACGTCTGGAACATCGGCGCTGAAGGGCAGATGCTGCTTGGCGGTATTGCCGCCAGCGGTGTCGCGATCTATTTCGATCAGGCCACCGGCTGGTGGATTCTGCCAACCATGATGGTCGCCGGCGTGCTCGGCGGCATGGTGTGGGCCGCGATTCCCGCGCTCCTGAAAAGCCGCTTCAATACCAACGAGATTCTCGTCAGCCTGATGCTCACGTATGTGGCCACGCAGCTGCTGATCTATCTGGTGAGCGGCCCGTGGCGCGATCCGCAGGGCATGAACTTCCCGCTTTCGGAGATGTTCAGCGGCGACGCGCTGTACCCGACCTTTTCCGGCGACTGGCACTGGAAATGGCTGCGCGGCACGCGGCTGAACGCATCCGTGTTCATCACCTTGATTGTAATTCCGTGTGTGTGGCTTTTCATGCGCAAGAGTTTCGCGGGCTACCGGATGAATGTCGGCGGTCTCGCGCCGCTTGCTGCGCGCTACGCCGGGTTCTCCGACAAGAAAACCATCTGGACGTCGTTGCTGATCAGTGGCGGTCTGGCGGGTCTCGCCGGAATGGGCGAGATCGCCGGTCCGATCGGCCAGTTGCAGGCGACATGGTCGCCGGGCTACGGCTTCACCGCGATCATCGTCGTGTTCGTGGGACGGCTGCATCCTGTCGGCATCGTGCTCGCGAGCTTGCTGATGGCGCTGCTGTACCTCGGCGGCGAAGCGGTGCAGACCTCGATGCAATTGCCGCAGGCGCTCTCCGGCGTGTTCCAGGGGCTGCTGCTGTTCTGCCTGCTGGGCGCCGACCTGTTCGTGAACTACCGCGTGCGCCGGCGCTCCGCCGCCGCGCAGGCCCACTGATTTTCCCGGCGGATCTCCATGGATATTCAACAAGCCAGCGCGCTCACCTCGAGCGCCGTCACCGCCGCAATCCCGCTGATGTTCGCGGGCGCGGGCGAACTCGTCACCGAGAAATCGGGCGTTCTCAATCTCGGCGTTGAAGGCATGATGCTGATGGGCGCCGTGACCGGCTACGCGGTCACCGCCATTACCGGCAACCCGTGGCTCGGCGTGGTCGCCGCGATCGGCGCGGGTCTCGCGATGTCGCTGCTGTTCGCGTTCCTCACGCTGACCATGCTCGCCAACCAGGTCGCCACCGGCCTGTCGCTGACTATCTTCGGCATCGGCCTGTCGGCCTATGTCGGCAAGCCGTACACGTCGGCCGCGGTGCGCGCCACGATCGACACGTGGACCATTCCGGGTCTCTCGAAGATCCCGGTGCTCGGACCCGCGCTCTTCAGCCTCACGCCGCTCGATTACCTTGCATTTCTGATGTTCGCGGTGATCTGGTGGTTTCTGTACCGTACGCGTGCGGGCCTCGTGCTGCGTTCGGTCGGCGAATCGCCGCAAGTGGCGCACTCGGTCGGCTTTCCGGTGGTCGGTGTGCGTTACGGCGCGGTGGCCTTCGGCGGCGGCATGGCGGGTCTCGCCGGCGGCTATTACTCGATCGTCAACCTGCACTTGTGGCAGGAACAGCTTACGTCGGGCCGCGGCTGGATCGCGCTCGCGCTGGTGGTGTTCGCGACATGGCGCCCGGGGCGTCTGCTGATCGGCGCGCTGCTGTTCGGCGCCGTGACGGGTCTGCAGTTTTACGCTCAGGCCATCGGCGTGCCGGTGCCGACACAGTTTCTGGCGATGCTGCCGTACGTCGCGACCGTCGTCGTGCTCGTGCTGATTTCGCGTAACCCGAACACAATTCGTCTGAATGCGCCCGCGTCGCTTGGCAAGCCGTTTTTCTCGGCGGGATGACACGCTTGTCGCTTCAAATGACCGACCACACGTTTCAAATCAATCGACAAACACGACAGGAGAAAACATGAAGAGAAGAAATCTGCTGACCGCCTTCGCATGGGGCGCAGCTTCCCTGGTGCTTGCCGCGCCGCTCGCGCAAACCGCGCAGGCGGCCGACGCACCGGGCGTCGCGTTCGTCTACCTCGGCAATCCGGGCGACGCCGGCTGGACCTTCGCGCACGATCAGGGCTCGAAGGAAGCCGAAGCGAAGTTCGGCAACAAGATCAAGATCACCCGCATCGAGAACGTGCCGGAATCGGCCGACTCGGAACGTGTGTTCCGCGATCTGGCGAACAAGGGCAACAAGATCATCATCGGTTCGAGCTTTGGCTACCAGGACTTCGAACTGAAGGTCGCAAAGGACTTCCCGGATACGGTGTTCCTGCACGCAACCGGCTACAAGAAGGCGCCGAACTTCGGCACCTATGACGTGCGCATGTACCAGGGCGCCTACCTGGCAGGCGTCGCTGCGGGTTATGTGACGAAGACCAACACGCTGGGCTTTGTCGCATCGGTGCCGATTCCTGAAGTGATCCGCAACATCAACGCATACACGCTCGGCGCGCGTTCGGTAAATCCGAAGATCCACACCAAGGTCATCTGGATCAACAGCTGGTTCGATCCGGGCAAGGAAAAGCAGGCCGCTGAAACACTGATCGGCCAGGGCGCCGACGTGCTGCTGCAAAACACCGATTCGAGCGCGACGCTCGCGACCGCCTCGGAAAAGCACGTGCATGCGTTCGGCTGGGATTCGGACATGAAGAAGTTCGGTCCTGATGCGCACCTCGGTTCGGTGGTCGCGCACTGGGGCGTGTACTACAACGCGGCCATTCAGCAGGTGCTGGACGGCAAGTGGAAGAACGATCCGGTGTGGTGGGGCATTCCGCAGAAGGCCGTCAATCTTGAAGACCTGAATACGTCGGCGATTCCGGCCGATGCGCAGAAGCAGGTGGCGGCGAAGCGCGACGACCTGGCTGGCGGCAAGTGGGACGTCTTCACCGGTCCGATCAAGGATCAGTCCGGCGCGGTGAAGGTGCCGGCAGGCAAGACGCTGACCGATCCGGAACTGCAACGCTTGAACTGGTATGTGGAAGGCGTAGACGGTACGCTGCCGAAGTAATCCGGCTCGCGCGATCGTCTAGAACGAATCGCGTAAGGATCGACCGGGTCGCGAATGACCGGGTAACAATCGACCAGGCGGCGGTCTCAGCAACCGCTGCTTTAAGACGCTGCGTCCAGTACGGACGCAGCTTTTTTTTGCTTCGGATTATGTGTTGGAGATGTTTCGGGCGAAGCGCTAGTCGATGCGTAGGCCGACCTTGATGGTCACCTGCCAGTAGGCGACCTTGTCGTTCTCGATCTGGCCCCGTGTTTCCGTCACTTCGAACCAGTGCAGATTGCGCAGCGTCTTCGACGCTTTTTTAATCGCGGTGCTGATTGCGTCGTCGATCGATTTGGTCGATGAGCCGGTCAGTTCGATTTGTTTGTAAACATGTTCTGACATGAACTTCCTCCTTTGACCTTCGTTGGTGTGCAAAAAAAGTATAGGCAATGGATTGCTGTCGACGTCCTCCATGTCCCCATGCCCTGCATGTGAGCGGATCATTCCGCACATCGCGTGCCCGATATGCCGCGGTGAGGCGAGGCCGTTATGATGTTCGCGCAACTCAATCTGAAACCTGACGAGGCTTGAAAGTGGAAATTGGTTTTTGCGGTCCTGGTCTGATGGGCGCGCCGATGATCCGGCATCTGCTGCGCGCGGGGCATACGGTGCATGTCTGGAATCGCACACGAGCCAAGGCGGAAGCGTTGCTGGCGGACGGCGCCAAGGTGGTCGATACGCCGCGCGAACTGGCCTCGCGGTGCGAAGCGGTGCTGTTGTGCGTCGCGGATGCGGCGGCGGTTGAAGAAACGGTGTTCGGTGCCGAGGGACTGTTGAGCGCGGATGCCACCGTGCCGAGATGCGTGCGCTGGATCGTCGATCACTCGAGCATTCCGCCGGCCGCGACGCGCACGTTCGCGCAGCGCGCGGCGGCGGAAGGTCCGATTGCTGCTACGGGTGAGGGCGGACAAGACCTCAAGCCTGCGGGCGCAGGCACTGCAAGCGTCGGCTGGATCGACGCGCCGGTATCCGGTGGCGTAGCGGGCGCGACGGCGGGCACGCTGGCGATCATGGCGGGCGGCGCCGCAGCGGACGTCGAGGCGGTCACGCCGTTCCTTGGCGCGTATTCGTCCCGTGTCACGCACATGGGCGACGTTGGGGCGGGGCAAACCACCAAGCTGTGCAATCAGACCATCGTCACCGCGACCCTGGCAGCGATCGCCGAGGCCGTGAGCCTTGCGCAGCGCAGCGGCATCGACGCCTCAAAACTGACGGAAGGTCTCGCTGGCGGTTGGGCCGATTCAGTGCTGCTGCAGATTTTCGTGCCGCGCATGACACAAAGCGGCCTCGCGCCGATCGGCGCATTCCGTACGTTCCAGAAGGACATCGACACGGTCGCCGCGACGGCGTACGAGACCGGCACGCCGATGCCGGTTTCGTCGACGGTCCAGCAACTGCTGCGGCTCGGCGCGGCGATGGGGCTGGGCGAGGCCGATCTGTCGGCCTTCATCGACGTTTTGCAGACGCCGCGCGGCGGCTAGAAGGCAGGCGGGGAGGCGCAAATCGGGCGCAAACGGGGCGCAAACCGACCGTAAAAGCGGCGTCGAAACGCGCGAGCACGGCGCTCGCGTGGGTTGAATTCGCGATAACCTGCTAAAATATTGGGTTGTTCGCCGATATCACCTTAAAGGACGCGCCGTGCTGTCTACCGCCAATATCACCATGCAATTCGGGCCAAAGCCCCTCTTCGAGAACATCTCGGTCAAATTCGGGGAAGGGAACCGCTACGGCCTGATCGGTGCGAACGGTTGCGGCAAGTCTACCTTCATGAAGATCCTGGGTAGCGATCTGGAACCGAGCTCCGGCAACGTGATGCTCGAACCGAACGTGCGCCTCGGCAAGCTGCGTCAGGATCAGTTCGCGTACGAAGACGTGCGCGTGCTCGACGTCGTGATGATGGGCCACACGGAAATGTGGGCTGCCATGACCGAGCGCGACGCGATCTACGCAAACCCTGACGCCACCGACGACGACTACATGCACGCCGCCGAACTCGAAGCGAAGTTCGCCGAGTACGACGGTTACACCGCCGAAGCGCGCGCGGGCGAGCTGCTGCTCGGCATCGGCATCGCTATCGAAGACCACAATGGCCCGATGAGCAACGTCGCACCGGGCTGGAAACTGCGCGTGCTGCTCGCGCAGGCGCTGTTCTCGAAGCCGGACGTGCTGCTGCTGGACGAACCGACCAACAACCTGGACATCAACTCGATCCGTTGGCTGGAAGACGTGCTCAACCAGTACAACTCGACGATGATCATCATCTCGCACGATCGTCACTTTTTGAACCAGGTTTGCACACACATGGCCGACATGGACTTCGGCACGCTGAAGGTCTATCCCGGCAACTACGACGACTACATGCTGGCCAGCACGCAGGCGCGCGAGCGTCAGCAGAACGCCAACGCCAAGGCGAAGGAACGCGTCGCCGACCTGCAGGACTTCGTGCGCCGCTTCTCGGCGAACAAGTCGAAGGCGCGTCAGGCCACCAGCCGTCTGAAGATGATCGACAAGATCAAGATCGAGGAATTCAAGCCGTCGTCGCGCCAGAACCCGTTCATCCGCTTCGAGTACGAGAAGAAGCTGCACAACATCGCGGTGGTGGCGGACAAGATCTCGAAGAAGTACGAGCGTCAGATTTTCAACGACTTCAGTGTCAGCGTGCAGCCGGGCGAGCGTATCGCGATCATCGGCGAGAACGGCGCGGGTAAGACCACGCTGTTGCGTTCGCTGCTCGGCAAGCTCACGCTCGATCACGGTACCGTGAAGTGGGCGGAAAACGCGAACGTCGGCTACATGCCGCAGGATACGTATGAAGAGTTTCCGACCGACGTCACGCTGATGGACTGGATCGACGGCTACCGTCAGGAAGGCGACGACGAGCAGATGGTGCGCGGCACGCTCGGCCGTCTGCTGTTCAATGCCGACGACATCCGCAAGTCGGTCAAGGTGCTCTCTGGTGGTGAGAAGGGCCGCATGATCTGGGGCAAGTTGATGCTGGGCCGTCACAACGTGTTGCTGATGGACGAGCCGACCAACCACATGGACATGGAGTCGATCGAATCGCTGCAGATCGCGCTCGACAAGTACGAAGGCACGCTGATTTTCGTCTCGCACGACCGTGAGTTCGTGAGTGGCCTCGCGAACCGAATCATCGAAGTGCGTACCGATGGCACGCTGAACGACTTCGGCGGCAACTATGAAGACTTCCTGTTGAGCCAGGGCGTGCAGTAAGCGCTCTCTGCTTTACGGTGTAGTGCAAGAAAAAGCCCGCTTCGAAAGAAGCGGGCTTTTTTCATGGTGGGCGTTCTGCACGCGGGTCCTGGTTGCTCCGTCCGCGCGAATCAATCTCACCTTGAAGTGACCAACGTCAACCAACCGGTCTCAAAATCAAACGGGCAAACAGCCTTATTGACCCAAAGCAACGCACGCCGCGCCCGACAATCGATGATCACCGCTTCGATAGTCCATCCATCGGGTCGTCAATGCACACCTCTCACTCTTTCCCACCACTTGTTATCCGCGGCCGCTCGCTGCTTCCAATCGTGCAAGGCGGCATGGGCGTCGGCATCTCGGCCCACCGCCTCGCCGGCAGCGTCGCCCGCGAAGGCGCACTCGGCACCATCGCCAGCATCGACCTGCGCCATCATCATCCCGATCTGATCGAACGCTGCCGGCAATCTCCCGACCGGGCTATGCTCGAACAGGCGAACCTCACCGCGCTGGCGCGTGAAATCCACACCGCCAAAGCGCTCAGCGAAGGCCGCGGCATGATCGCCGTCAACGTGATGAAAGCGGTCAACGCGCAAGCGGAGTACGTGCGCGTCGCTTGCGAAAACGGCGCCGATGCAATTGTCATGGGCGCCGGCTTACCGCTCGATTTGC
Organism: Paraburkholderia sp. SECH2; assembly: GCF_030464795.1. Lineage (NCBI taxonomy): Bacteria > Pseudomonadati > Pseudomonadota > Betaproteobacteria > Burkholderiales > Burkholderiaceae > Paraburkholderia > Paraburkholderia sp. SECH2. The sequence goes on along the minus strand of NZ_JALPRH010000009.1, from coordinate 8,409 downwards.
CGGACATGACCCAAAGCCACGACATCGCGCTGATCCCCATTCTGTCGGATAGCCGCGGCGTCGCGCTGGTGCTGAAGAAGTGGATGAAAAAAGGCCGTCTGCCCGATGCCGTCGTGATCGAACATCCGGCCCACGCAGGCGGCCATCTCGGCGTGAGCAATCTCTCTGACATGCATGACCCACGCTTCGAATTCTTGCGTGTGCTTGAGGAACTCGATGCGGTATTCACGTCGCTTGGTTTGCGTCGGGAAGACGTGCCCTTGATCGTCGCGGGCGGCATTAATAGTCACGAAGCTGTGCGCGAGTTGCTGAGCGCCGGTGCCAGCGGCGTGCAGCTCGGCACGCCGTTCGCCGTCACCGAAGAAGGTGATGCGCATCCGAACTTCAAACGCGTACTGGCCGAAGCGACACCCGACGACATTGTCGAATTCGTCAGCGTGACGGGGTTGCCTGCGCGCGCTGTTAAAACACCATGGCTGATGCGTTATCTGCGTCACGAGACGAAGATCCGCGAGAAGATCGGCGCGCTCAAACACACCTGTCCGACCGCGCTCGAATGCCTCAGCGTTTGTGGCTGGCGCGACGGTGTCGAAAAGTTCGGCCACTTCTGTATCGACACGCGACTCGCCGCGGCATTGCGCGGTGACGTGGCTAACGGCCTGTTCTTTCGCGGCCGCGAAGCCTTGCCGTTCGACACGGCCATCCGCAGCGTCCATGACCTGATCGAACTGCTCCTGACCGGTGCGACGCGACCCGCTGTCGCAGGTCGTTGGGCGTTCTCGCTGGGTTGATGCGGGTCAACGTGAAACCTGACAAGACCTTCGACAATCCCCGCACGCAAACAACACTCGGGGAAGCACATGAAGCACTTGCTCAGGAACAGAATCAAGGCCGCTGCTGTCGCGACGTGCCTACTAGGCGCGGGCGCGCTGGCCTTGCCGGCACAGGCTGCCGGCGACGACCAGATGAGCGGCATTCACGCCGGCGACGTACTGGTGCGTCTGCGCGCAATCAGCATCATGCCGAACGTGGGGACCAGCCAGTCGCTGTCGGCGCTTAATGTAGACGTCAACAATGCCATCGTGCCGGAGCTGGATCTGACCTACATGATCCGCGACTACCTCGGCGTCGAGCTGATTCTCGGCACGTCGCGTCATCAGTTGACGTCGGGTCTCGGCAATCTCGGCGGTGTGAACGTGTTGCCGCCCACGCTGCTGCTGCAATATCACTTCAACCACGCGGGGCGCATCCGTCCGTACGTTGGGGCGGGTCTGAACTACACGTTGTTCTATAACAACGGCCTGAACGCAGGCGGTCAGCCGATCTCGATCACAAACCACAGCTTCGGCCCCGCGTTGCAGGCAGGTGTGGACGTGCAGGTGACCAAGTCGCTGTTCGTCAATGCGGACATCAAGAAGATCTGGATGCACACCGATGCAACGCTTGGCGGTCAGTCGCTCGGCCGCTTGAATATCGACCCGGTGGTGGTCGGTTTGGGTGTCGGTATGCGGTTCTGATTGCCGCGCTCGAGAAGCCGCGTTCGTCACGCAAAAAACGCCGGAATGTCCGGCGTTTTTTATTGCAATTGCTATGTCGATCGGGAGACGGGTTTTCCGGCAGGAGGGCCGATGCGGCCGGCCACAGTGCTGCAAGAGGCTACAGCTTGTCGTTCTTGAAACGCATGGCAGTGCCGTCCTGCTCGATGCGTACCCACACCGCGCGTTTTTCCTCGTCGCTCAGGAACACCCAGTTGGACACTTCGGTGGCGGTGCGGCCGCAGCCTTTGCAGACCTCGTCGAAAAGCGTGGAACAGACACCGATGCACGGGCTGTCGGGAAGATCGTGGAGATTCGAAGCCATCGGAAACCTTGGGGCGGAGAAGCGAAGTTCCGCTATGTTATCCGATGCGGCGGCCACGCCCCCGAAGCGGCCAGGAACCCTGCACGATTGGCAGCATCCGGCGGTGTTCTGGCTTGAACCCGGCAGCTTCAAAACCATCAACGCCTAACCCCCGACCTTCCTCAGCGCGCGATGCTGTACCCGACCCGTGCCATCCAGTGCTGCCGATTGTTGTAATCGAGCAGATCCTCGCCGTAGCCGTTGAAGTATCCGACCCAGATATACCCGCCCCACTTGCTGCCGAGCAGCTTGGCGAGAGGATAGGTGAATTGCGAATCAACACTGCCGTACCAGTGCTTGGTACCCTTGCGCAGCGTGGTTGCGAGTTGCCAGCCGTCCGGGCTGCCGTATTTGACCAACAGGTCGACGTAGCCGCGATAGTCGGCGATATCGGGGTTGTTGCTCGTGCCAAGGTAGTAATAGATTTTTGGCGAGACGGTCAGATGGTTGCCCGTCAGATCGCCGAATTCCCATGTCGGGCGGATAAAGGGCATGTTGATGCTGCGCGAGTCGGTACCCGCCTTGCCGTTCGATTCATGCGCGATACCTGCTGCAAAACCCATGCGCGTGAAAAACGGGCTGTGCCAACCGGTGTCCGGCACGTAGTAGAACAACTGCGGGGAGTAGGTCGTATCGCGGAACGGCCGTGAGTCGGCGGACAGATCCCAGATCGAGGTCTGCGTGTAGGCGAAGTACAGGTTGTCGAGGAACGCCTTCGAGCGCAGATCGTCGGGCATCAGGATGCGGTATTTGAAGCTCAGTTGCAGCCGGGCGTTCGTATCGCCATTGTGGCCGAAGGCGATGTACATCGGCTCGTAGTAGGAGACGTGCGCGAGCACGCCACGTCCGGTGGTGGAGAGCGAGTCGCCGGGCGGCGACATCGCGTCGCCTGTCGGGCCGCCCACGGCCGCGGCCGCGGCCGCGGCCGCTTCGGCCGCCTGGGCAGGCGTGCTCGCTTCGCTTTCCGCGCGTTCTGCTTGGGCGATGGCGTCCTGCTGCGGGCCACGATTGATCGCGACGAGCGCCGGCGACGCGTCGAAGCCCACTGGATCGATACGCACTTCGCCGCGTGCCGACTGCGGCCAGGGTGCCGAGAAACGCACTTTGCGGAATTGACCTGGCCGCAGATGCAGCGTGTCGGGCACGCCAGGTTCGCGCTGCAGGTCGAGCGGCTGCGGCGACTCCTCGGCACCGGTCAAGGTGACGCGGATCGTCGGCGGGACGGTGACGGTGAGGGCGCGGGCGTCGTCGGCGGAATAGAGCAGCGTGATTTGCAATGGCTCGTTGGCAGCGGCGACGCGCGCCGGCTGCAGCATCGCGACCGTCGCGCGGGCCTCGCCGCAGAAGGCGCCGATGGTGACGATGGCGAGGAGGGTGGACAGCAAGACGGTGCGTGAATTGCGCTGGACGGCGCGCTGACTTTGAAGTGACGTATCGGGGGCGAGGCGGGCAAGCGAAGCGAAAAAGCGCATGGGCTGTCGTCCAGAGAACAGGGGAGCGTGAGCGAGGCGGCAAGACGGCGAGGCGGCACCGCGGTAAGACAGCGGCATCGCAGGTCATCAGGAATTTCTAAGAGAATACTTACAAACCGGCTTCATTCGCAAACACAATGCGGGGAGTAGCCGGCCCACCACTTCATCCGCCGAATGCCAACTGCCATAGCAGCGCCATATTCAGCAGGATGATGAACGCCGCCGACAGTCAGGCCAGCCGGTCTGCCGTCCGGCAGACGCCGACGGCGGTTCGGTCGCAACGCGGACGGATTCGTGTTGATCGATACCTGGAGATTTGAGACCGCACTCATGCGCAAGTGACGTGCCCGCAGCGAACCCGGCACGCGACGCAGCGAGGCCAGGGAGCCAGTCCCGAAGGTACGTCCGCGTGGTTCGCGCCGTACCGTCTACAAGGCTCTCTACGGTATTGTGCACCGTGGCGCGACGGGTGGCTTACGCTCGCATCGAGGTTAGCTGTAAGGCATAAGATTCGCGGGAAACGGCCTCTGGCTGCTGCCTTGATGCGAACCCGATGGGGCGCGGCGGCCGTAACTTGACAACGAGATAACACCAAGGCCGTCACTGGTGTTTTTTTCGGGTAGACACGCGCCGATAACCCGCTAAAATTGCGCCCATTTTGTAGCGGCGCGGCTTACGCTGTACCGTTTGCGCGACAGCCCAGCATTTTTTTTGGTGCGCGCAATAATTAATGGTAGTTTTCGGATTTTTCAGGGGAGCCGCGTGCGGTGTGCCGCGGCGTGGTTGAAGACAGCCGGATCGGGCCGGCCAGGATCGGAGAACGGGATGAAAAGACGGGTAGTGGGACAAGTGGCGGCACTGGTTCTGTGCGCAACACCGTGGTTGACGGCTGCTGCGAAAGACACGCAGCTCAACGTGTATAACTGGTCCGATTACATCGCCAAGGACACCATTCCGAACTTCACCAAGCAGTCCGGTGTCCAGGTCAAATACGACAACTACGACAGCGACGACACGCTGCAAGCCAAGCTCCTTACCGGCAGTTCCGGTTACGACATCGTCGTGCCGACCAGCAACTACGCCGGCAAGCAGATCGCCGCGGGCATCTTCGCGCCGCTCGACAAATCGAAGCTGCCGAACCTGAAGTACCTCGATCCCTCGCTGATGGCCCTCGTGGCCGGCGCCGATCCGGGCAACAAGTACACGGTACCCTGGGCATACGGCACGACCGGCCTCGGCTACAACGTCACCAAGGCGCAGCAGATCCTCGGCAAGAACGTGCCGCTCGACAGCTGGGACGTCCTCTTCAAGCCGGAAAACATTTCGAAGCTGAAGACCTGCGGCGTGTCCGTGCTCGACGCACCGGACCAGATGTTCGCCGCTGCGCTGCACTACATCGGCAAGGATCCGATGAGCACGAACCCGGCCGACTACCGCGCCGCGCTCGAGATGATGAAGAAGATCCGTCCGTACATCACGCAGTTCAACTCGTCGGGCTACATCAATGACCTGGTCGGCGGCGACGTGTGCTTCGCGTACGGCTGGTCGGGCGACGTCGTGATCGCCAAGCATCGCGCGATCGAGGCGAAGAAAGCCTTCAAGATCGAGTACTACATTCCGAAGGGCGGCGCCCCGGTGTGGTTCGACGTGATGGCGATTCCGAAGGACGCGAAGAATAAGGAAGCCGCGCTCGAGTGGATCAACTACATCGAAACGCCACAGGTTCATGCCGCGATCACCAACGCCGTCTACTATCCGAGCGCCAACCTCGAAGCGCGCAAGTATGTGGACAAGGACGTGGCGAACGATCCGGCCGTGTACCCCTCGCCTGAAGTCATCAAGACGCTGTTCCTGCTGAAGCCGCTGCCGCCGGAAATCCAGCGTCTGCAAACGCGGCTGTGGACTGAATTCAAGTCCGGCCGCTGATTCGCCGTCAGAGTGAGCGGGTAAGTATCATCAAGAAGCCCTCGGTGTCCACCGGGGGCTTTGTTCGTCAAACGCCGGAGTAAAGCATTGTGATGAGTAGTGACCAGTCGGGCGCGCTGGCAGGGACCGCCGTGCCGTCCCCGGGCCTGAACGCCGCAGCAGGCGATGCCGCAGAGAATTTCGTCCAGATCGTCGACATCGTGAAGAAGTTCGGCGAGACCGCAGCGGTCAAAGGGGTCAACCTGTCGGTGAAAAAGGGCGAGCTGTTCGCGCTGCTCGGCAGTTCCGGTTGTGGCAAATCCACCTTGTTACGCATGCTGGCCGGCCTCGAATCGATCACATCGGGCAAGATCCTGATCGATGGCGAAGACCTCGCGCAATTGCCGCCTTATCGCCGGCCGGTCAACATGATGTTCCAGTCATACGCGCTGTTTCCGCACATGACGGTCGAGGCCAACGTCGCCTTCGGCCTTAAGCAGGAAGGCGTGCCGAAGTCTGAACTGAAAGACCGCGTGCAGACCGCGCTCGATCTCGTGCAGATGGGCCGTTTTGCGAAGCGCAAGCCGCATCAGCTCTCCGGCGGTCAGCAGCAGCGTGTGGCGCTCGCGCGCTCGCTCGTCAAACGGCCGAAGCTGCTGCTGCTCGACGAACCGATGTCCGCGCTCGACAAGCAGATCCGTCAGCGCACGCAGATCGAACTGGTCAACATTCTCGACAAGGTCGGTGTGACCTGCATGATGGTGACGCACGACCAGGAAGAGGCGATGACGATGGCGGACCGTCTTGCCGTGATGAGCGAAGGCGAGATCGTCCAGCTCGGCACACCGCATGAAGTGTACGAATATCCGAATAGCCGTTTTTCAGCCGAGTTCATCGGTTCGACCAATCTGTTCGACGGCAACGTCGTCGAAGACGAACCCGATCACGTATTCATCGAAACGCCCGACTTGCCGGTCCGTCTTTACGTGAGCCATGGCATCACCGGGCCGCTCGGCATGCCGGTGACGATTTCCGTGCGGCCCGAGCGCATCGCGCTCACGCGCAAACCGCCTGAGGGTGCGTACAACTGGGGCAAGGGCATAGTCACGAATATCGCCTACATGGGCGGCTATTCGCTGTACCACGTGAAACTCGACGCCGGCAAAACCGTGATCGCCAACGTGACGAGCCTTGCCTTAACGGAGATCGATCCGCCCACCTGGGGCGACGAGGTGTATGTGCGTTGGAGCGCATCGGCCGGCGTGGTGCTGACGTCATGAAGCGCTCGATCAGTTCTTTTGCGTCGTGGCCGGTGCGCCGTTTCAACCTGACTGCCCGCACCGCGGTGGTGGCCGGCCCGTTCATCTGGCTGCTGCTGTTTTTCCTCGTGCCGTTCCTGCTGGTCGTGAAGATCAGCTTTGCCGATTTGCAGCTTGGCATTCCGCCTTATACCGAACTCGCCAAGTACACCGACGGTGTGGTTCACGTCGCGCTGGACCTGTCGCACTATGCGTTTCTGCTGACCGACAGCCTTTATTTCGCGACCTATGTGAATTCGGTGGTGGTGGCGGCGATATCCACGTTGCTGTGTTTGCTGATCGGTTATCCGATGGCGTATTACATTGCCCGATCGAATCCGGCAAGTCGGAATCTGCTGATGATGGCGGTGATGCTGCCGTTCTGGACGTCGTTTCTGATTCGCGTGTATGCATGGATCGGGATCCTGAAGAACAACGGCTTGCTGAACAACTTCCTGATGTCGACCGGGCTGATCCATACGCCGATCGAGCTGTATCACACGAACACCGCGGTTTATATCGGCATGGTGTATTCGTACCTGCCGTTTCTCGTGATGCCGTTGTACGCGCATCTGGTGAAGATGGACATGACCTTGCTGGAAGCTGCCTACGACCTCGGTGCGAAGCCGTGGCGGGCGTTCTGGCAGATCACCTTGCCGTTGTCGAAGAACGGCATTATTGCCGGGTGTTTGCTGGTGTTTATTCCGGCGGTGGGCGAGTACGTGATTCCGGAATTGCTGGGCGGCGCGAACACGTTGATGATTGGCCGCGTGATGTGGAATGAGTTTTTCGACAATGCCGATTGGCCGATGGCGTCTGCCGTGACGTGCGCGATGGTGTTGTTGTTATTGGTGCCGATGGCGTTTTTCCAGTACGCGCAGGCGAAGGCGATGGAGGAAAGACGCTGATGAAGCCGAACCGGATTTTTCAGTTCATTGCTTTGGGGATCGGCTTTCTCTTCCTCTACGTTCCGATCGTGAGTCTGGTTGTGTATTCGTTCAACGAATCGCAACTGGTCACGGTGTGGACGCGGTTTTCGACGCGCTGGTATGCGGCGTTGTTGCAGGACGACGAGTTGATCGCAGCGGCGTGGTTGTCGTTGCGGGTGGCGTTGCTGACGGCGTTTGCTTCGGTGATTATCGGCACGTGGGCCGGGTTTGTCTTGGCCCGCATGGGGCGGTTTCGGGGCTTTACCCTTTACACCGGGATGATCAATGCGCCGCTGGTGATTCCCGAGGTGATTCAGGGGATCTCGTTGTTGCTGCTGTTCATCGAAATGGCCAAGTGGTTGGGGTGGCCTGCTGGGCGCGGTATTTTCACGATCTGGATCGGGCACGTGATGTTGTGTATTTCGTATGTGGCCATCATTGTGCAATCGCGGGTGAAGGAGTTGAATCCATCGCTTGAGGAAGCTGCGCTGGATCTAGGGGCGACGCCGCTGAAGGTGTTTTTCTTCATTACGTTGCCGTTGATTTCGCAGGCGCTTATTTCTGGGTGGTTGTTGTCGTTTACTTTGTCTATCGACGATCTGGTTTTGTCGGCGTTTTTGTCGGGGCCTGGGTCTACGACGTTGCCGTTGGTTGTTTTTTCTCGTGTTCGGCTTGGGTTGAATCCTGAGATGAATGCGTTGGCTACGTTGTTTATTGCTGTGGTTACTGTTGGGGTTGTTTTGGGGAATTATTTTATGCAGCGGGCTGAGAGGAAGAGGGCCGTGATGGCCGTATAGGGGTTTCTCTTGCGTAGCGCTTGTTTGGCCGTGTTCTTAGGGCTTTGGCCTTTTCTTGTTTTGTTAGTGGTCTATTAGCGTTCCCCCTGTGCGGGGGGGCACCTACTTT